>CAXTJW010000262.1:0-3156 GCA_964244305.1 uncultured Acetobacteraceae bacterium | reverse complement strand
CATGCGCTGCGCCCGCGTAGATGGTCCGCACGGTTTCGGACTGCACGGCCTCCTCCACCGCCCCGTCCAGCACGATGCTGCCCTGGTGCAGCACGATGACGCGCGACGAAATGCTGCGCACGAAGTCGAGGTCATGCTCCACAAGCACGATACAGAGACGGTAGCGGTTCGCGAGGTCGACCAGCAGGGCGCCGATGCGCCGGCGTTCCGGCTTCGTCAGCCCGGCCGTCGGCTCGTCCAGGAGCAGCAGCGTCGGCTCGAGCGCCAGCACCATCGCCAGCTCGAGCGACTGTTTTTCGCCGTGCGAGAGATGCCGTGTCTCGACGCCCAGGCGCTCCGACAGGCCGGTCGCGCGCACCACCTCCAGCGCCGATTCGGGCAAGGCGATCGTCGACGTAAGGCGGAATAGCGACGGGCGCTCGATGCGGCTGCGGGCGACGCGCAGGCATTCTGCGACCGTCATGGTCTCGAACACCGTCGCGGTCTGGAACTTGCGGCCGACGCCGAGTGCGGCGCAGCGGTGCGGCGGCATGTGGCGGATGCTATGGCCGCCGACCTCGACCGTGCCGGCGCTGCGCTCGCGCCCGTCGGCGATGCAGCGCATCAGCGTCGTCTTGCCGGCGCCGTTCGGGCCGATCAGGCTCACCAGGTCGCCGGCATGGGCGGTGAACTCGACGCCGCGCAGCACCTGAAGGCTGCCGAACCGCTTATCCAGCGCCGAGACCCGCAGC
Organism: uncultured Acetobacteraceae bacterium; assembly: GCA_964244305.1. Taxonomy (GTDB): domain Bacteria; phylum Pseudomonadota; class Alphaproteobacteria; order Acetobacterales; family Acetobacteraceae; genus CAHJXG01. Next base: position 2,425 of record CAXTJW010000262.1, on the reverse strand, counting down.
ACCAGGCCGTCATCGTGCCGAACGGTTGCCGGCGCTTCGACCAGGGACGGGACGGGTCCGGGCCGCCGTGCCCGGCCCAGGCGGAGCAGCGACAACAGCCCGCCAGGCAGCGCCACGATCACCACGACGAACACCAGGCCGACGATCAGCGCCCACAGGAACGGCAGCGCCCCGTTGAGGTAGTTGCTGATGGCGTCGATCGACACGGCGCCCACGATCGGCCCCGCGATCGTCGCCCGGCCGCCGAGTGCGGTGTAGATGACGAGCTCGGTGCCCGACACGAAGTTGCCTAGCTCCGGCGCCACGACGGCGGTGGCACCGGCATACACCCACCCGGCCCCGGCGCAGACGATCGCGCAGGCGACGAACAGCAGCAGCTTCAGCCGGGCGGTCGGAATGCCGAGATACTGGCAGCGCACCTCGTTCTCGCGCATGGCGACCAGCAGGCGGCCGAAGTCGCTGCGGACGATCGTGACCGCAAGGGTGGCCACGACGACCAGCAGCAGCCCGGCGACGCGGAACCAACTCTCGGTGTCGAGGTCCGGCACGTCGAAGCCCGACAGCCCGCTGCTCGATCCCGTGGTGTTCCCGCCGGCGAAGATGAGCTGCACGAACACGATCGGGAACACGAGGGTGATCGTGGAGACATAAAGCGGCGACGCGTTGTAGGAGAACGCCAGCCAGCCCACCAGCAGCGCCGCGAGCCCGGCCGCCGCGAGGCCGAGCCCCAATGCGAGCAGCCCGGTGGCCGGGCTGAACCCCAGGTTCGAGGACACGAGCGCCAATGCATAGGCGCCGATGGCGAGGAACGCCGCCTGGGCGAAGCTCAGTATGCCGGTGTAGCCCCAGAGCAGGTCCACCGTGACCGCAGCGACGGCGAGCAGCAGCGACCGGGTGAGCACGTTGACGCTGTAGGTGTCGAGCACCCAAGGCGCCGCGAGCACCGCGGCGGCGGCGGCGAGCGCGAGCGCCACCGGCAGCCAGCGCCGGGTTGGCCTCGGCAACGGCCCATCCACGTCACGCACGGGCGAAACCGGTGGGCCGCACGCGCAGGATGACGGCCGCCAGGACCGCGATGGTCATGCCGCCCAGCACGGCGTTGAGGTAAGTCGAGACCAGCACCTGCGCCGCCCCGAGCACCAGCGCCGCCGCGGCCATGCTGACCAGCGACGAGCCGGACAGCAGCACGAGCATGAACGCGCCGACCAGCCACGGCACCCCCATGTTCGGGTCGACGCTCGACAGGGGCACCACCAGCGCCCCGGCCAGCGAGGCCAGCGCGGAACCGAGGCTGAAGCTCGCGAACCGCACCCGCGCGCTGTTCACGCCGAGCGACTGGGCCAGGTTCTCGTTGGCGATGACGGCGCGGGTGACGAGGCCGAGCCGGGTGCCGTGCAGCACCAGCGCGATCGCGCCCGCAAGCAGCGCGGCGACGACCACCAGCAGCAGCCGGTATTGCGAGTATGTCGCGCCCAAAACCACGGCAGCGCCCGAGAGCGGGCTTTGCGCGAACTGCACCTGCCGCCCGAACACCAGCGTGATCACCTGGCCGATGACGATGCCCAGGCCCCAGGTTGCGAGGATCGCATCGAGCGGCCGCCGATACAGCGGACGCAGCACGGTCCGCTCCATCGCCGCCCCGGCCAGCAGCCCGGCAAGCGCCGCCGCCGGCAGGCTGGCCCAAGGGTTCCAGCCCGCCTGCGTCACCAGCAGCGCCGCATAGCCGCCGACCGTCAGCATGGCACCGTGGGCAAAAGAGATGATGCCCATGACTCCGAACACGATCAGCAGGCCCAGCGCCACGACGTATAGGATCGCCGCCGTGGTGACGATGTCGAGCAGCAGGCTCATTGGAAAGCTATTTCAGGTTCGGGCACTGCTCGCCAGGGTCGACGTCCTGCGCCGTTTGCAGGATCTTGACGCTGCCGTCGGCCTCCACCTGGCCCAGGTACATCGTCAGCGGCGAGTGGCGCTGCTTGTTGATCGTGATGTGGCCGCGCGGCCCGTCGAACGACACCTCCGCCAGCGCCTTGACCACGCCGTCCACCGCGGTCCCGCCGGCCCGCTCGACCGCCGCCTTATACAGATAGATCGCCTCGTATTGCGGCACCGAGAGGTCGTTGGGCGTCAGCAGCCCCTCGCCGAACTTGGCGCGCATCGCGGCGAGGAAGGTCTTGTTGGCCGGGGTGTCGACGCTCGTGTAGTACGAGCCCGAGATGTAGATGCCGGTCGCGTCCTCGCCCATCGTCTTCGCGGTGCCCTCGTCCACGCCGAGGTTGCCGACCAGCGCCTTGATCCCCGCGGCGCGATACTGCTTGGTCAGCGTGACGTTCGGCACGCCGCCCGCGGTGGACAGGATCAGCGCGTCGGGGTTGGCGGCGCGCACCTTGCTGATGATCGCGGTCCAGTCGCCGGCGTCCATCGG
>CAXTJW010000261.1:0-5689 GCA_964244305.1 uncultured Acetobacteraceae bacterium | reverse complement strand
TGGCGCCTGAAATCCGGCGGCTCGCGGACGCGTTCCTGTCCAACCCGAAGGAAATTACCGTCAGCCGCCCAGCCAGCGTTGCGTCGACGATCGTCGCCGGGCTGACGGTCGTGGATGACGGCGAGAAGCGTGAGGCGCTGCGCCGGTTGATCCGCAGTGAGGATGTGCAGAACGCGCTGATCTTCTGCAACCGCAAGCGGGACGTCGATATCCTGTATAAGTCGCTGAAGCGGCATGGGTTCAGCGTCGGCTCCCTGCATGGCGATATGAGCCAGCCGGAGCGGTTCGCGACGTTGGCGAAGTTCAAGGCGAACGAGATCCGGTTGCTGGTGTGCAGCGATGTGGCGGCGCGCGGGCTCGATATCGGCGGGTTGAGCCACGTGTTCAATTTCGACGTGCCGATTCATGCCGAGGACTACGTGCACCGGATCGGCCGCACTGGGCGCGCGGGCATGATTGGGCACGCCTTCACGCTGGCCACGCCGGACGACCGGCAGTTCGTCGATGCGATCGAGCATCTGGTTGGTGCGCCGATCCCGCGTATGCAGGTCGAGGGCATGGAGGTGCTCGCCTTTGCCGAAGATGACGGCAAGCGGCGGCGTGGGCGTGGCCGCGGCACGAAGGCGGCGCCGCGAGTTGCGAAGGCGGTCAAGCCGGTGGCGGAGGCCGACGAGGCAGCGCCCAAGGCGGCCAAGCCGCGACGCAGCCGGGCGAAGAAGGCCAGCGTGACGTCCGATACGGAGCAGGCGGTTGCGGATGCGGCGCAGCCCGAGTCTGTTGCCGAGACCGATGCCGCCGGAACGGCCGATATCATGGCGGTGCTCGATGCGGCGCCGGCGCTTGCTGCGGCCGAGACGGTGGCGCAAGCGCCAGTTGCCCGGCAGACCGGTTCCGGGCGTGCCGAGCCGCGTCGGGGTGGCCGCAACGAGCCGCGCCGCGAGGAGGTCCGCCAGCCGGACGTTCGCGCGCCCGACATGCGCGCGGGCGATAGCCGCGGCGATCGCGGGCGGCCGCGCGACGGCCGCCGCCGTGACGAGGACCTCGGCCCATCGGTGGTCGGATTTGGCGACGATGTGCCAGCGTTCATGCTGCTGCGTCTGCGCTCCCCCCGCCGCGCCGCCCCGGAACCCGCCGACAGCGAATAACCTAAGCAGCACGCGCCAGACACGACAGCCGGAGGACCCCAGCATGAACGTCACCTCCCCGATCCAGCAGCCCGAGGCCGCCGAGGCGAAGCTGACCGAGAACCGCCCGGCGGCGTCCCGTAAGCTCGGTCCGTTCAAATGGGACGACGCCCTGCTGCTGGAGGACCAGCTTACCGAGGAGGAGCGGGCGATACGCGACGCCGCCCACGCCTACTGCCAGGATAAGCTGTTCACCCGCGTGCTGGAGGCCAACCGGCATGAGCGGTTCGATCGCAACATCATGAACGAGATGGGGGAGATGGGCTTCCTGGGCGCTACCCTAGACAGCCACGGCTGCGCTGGCGTCGGCTATGTGGCCTATGGCCTAATTGCGCGCGAGGTCGAGCGCGTCGATAGCGGTTACCGCAGCGCCTTCAGCGTGCAGTCCTCATTGGTCATGTATCCCATCTGGGCCTTTGGGTCAGAGGACCAGAAGGACCGTTTCCTGCCAAAGCTGCAGGCGGGCGAGTTCGTTGGCTGTTTCGGCCTGACGGAGCCGGACGCCGGGTCCGACCCAGCCAGCATGCGGACCCGCGCGCGCAGCGTCGACGGCGGCTTCGTGCTGAACGGCTCGAAGACCTGGATCACCAACTCGCCGATCGCCGACGTGTTCGTGGTATGGGCGAAGAACGACGCCGGCGACATACGCGGCTATATCCTGGAAAAGGGCATGGCCGGGCTCTCGGCGCCGAAAATCGAGGGCAAGTTCGCGTTGCGGGCCTCCGTTACCGGCATGATCATGATGCAGGACGTGTTTGTGCCGGCGGAGAACGAGCTGCCGCACGTCAAGGGGCTGCGCGGGCCGTTCAGCTGCCTGAACAACGCGCGCTATGGCATCAGCTGGGGCGCGTTGGGGGCGGCAGAGTTCTGCTGGCACCAGGCGCGGAGCTACACCATGGAGCGGCAGATGTTCGGCCGTCCGCTGGCGGCGACGCAGCTGATCCAGAAAAAGCTCGCGGATATGCAGACCGAGATCACGCTGGGCCTGCAGGGCGCGCTGCGGCTGGGCCGGCTGATGGAAGAGGGCAGCGCCGCGCCCGAGATGATCAGCCTGATGAAGCGCAACAACTGTGGCAAATCGCTTGATATCGCCCGGGTGTCGCGGGACATGCACGGCGGCAACGGTATTTCCGACGAGTATCACGTGATCCGGCACGTGATGAACCTCGAGGCGGTCAATACCTATGAGGGCACGCACGACGTGCATGCGTTGATCCTTGGCCGCGCCCAGACCGGTCTCTCCGCCTTCGGCGGATAGCGCGCCCGTCGCCAGCGGCGCGCCCGTCCGCATTCAGCGCATGGGCGCGGACGGCGACGGCGTGGCGGCGCTGCCGGACGGAGCCGCGCTGTATCTTCCCGACACGCTGCCGGGCGAATTGGTGCAGCCGGGCGTGTTGCTTCGGCGCGGCGAGGGTTGGACCACCGACGCCGTCTTGGTCGAGCCATCGGCGGATCGCGTGTCGCCGCCCTGCCCGCATTTCGGCCCGTGCGGCGGCTGCACCCTGCAGCACTGGCGCGACGACGCATATGCCGAATGGAAGGTCTCCCAGGTCGTGGATGCGCTCCGCCGCATGGACGCAATGGCTACCAACCCGACTTTGGCCCGCACGCCCTCTGCAGCCCGGCGCCGCATGGACCTGGCGATCCGCCGCGAGGGTCCAACAGTCCGCGTCGGGCTGCACCGGCGGCGGTCGCGTGAGATCGTGGACATGCACGCCTGCCCGGTGCTGCATCCGGCGCTGTTCGTATTGGTCCAGGCGCTGCGCCCCGTGCTCCAGCGGCTGACTGGCCTGCGTCGCGAGGGATCGGCGGTGGTGAATCTGTTGGATAGCGGGCCGGACCTGCTGCTGCGCACCGATTCGCCGCTGACGGCCGGCGACCGCGTGCTGCTGACGGCGCTGGCGAATGCGCACGGGCTGCCCCGCATAAGCTGGGAACCCGGCGCGCAGCGTGGCGGCGTCGGCCTGACCGAGCCCGCCTGCAATCTGCGCCCGGCGACGACGGTCCTCGGCGGCGTGGTCACGGCGATCCCGCCCGGCGCGTTCCTGCAGGCGTCGCGTGAGGGCGAGGCGGCAATCGTCGCAGCCGTGCTGGCGGCGCTGCCCGAGGCGATGCCGGCCAAGTCTCGCATCATCGAGCTGTTTGCCGGCGTCGGCAGCATCACCCACGCATTGGCCACGCGCGGCCGGGTGCAGGCGTATGAGGGCGATGCGGCGGTCTATGGCGCGTTGCGCCGGGCGGCCAACCCGCGCGTGGTGGCGACGCAGCGCGACCTCGCCCGGCAGCCGCTGCAGGCGGCGGAGCTGAAGGGCGCCGGGGCGATCGTGCTCGATCCCCCGCATGGTGGCGCGCTGGCGCAGATGCCGGCGCTGGCCGCGAGCGGAACGCCGATCGTCTATGTCAGCTGCAACCCGGCGGCGCTGGCGCGGGATGGGCGCGTGTTGCTGCAGGCGGGATACACCGTAGCGTCGGTTGCGGCGATCGACCAATTCCTATGGTCGGCCCGAGTCGAAAGCGTCGTCGCATTCCGTCCGCGCAAGGCGCTGCGATGATCACGTTCCGCGATGCCGTCGAGGCAGACCTGCCGATAGTCGTGCGTATGCTCGCCGACGATCGGTTCGGCCGCGGCCGCGAGCGGGATGAGACGCCGCTGCCGGAGTGCTACGCGATCGGTTTCCGCGCCATGGTGGCGCAGGGTGGTCGGCTGATCCTGGCGGAGCAGGACGGCGCGATCGTCGGTTGCCTGCAGTTCAATGTCCTGCACGGCGTCTCGCAGCAGGGCCAGAGCCGGGCGCAGGTCGAAGGCGTGCGGGTCGACAGCGCGCGCCGGGGCGGCGGTATTGGTGCCGAGATGATGCGTCATGCGATGAACGAGGCGCGGGCGGCCGGATGCGGGGTCATGCAGTTGACCACGCGATCCGACCGGACGCAGGCACAGGCATTCTACGAACGGCTTGGCTTCACTCACAGCCATGCCGGGATGAAGGTGACGCTATGAAATCAGGCGGTTCGACGCCGAATCGCCCCGCCTTAGTCTGCCTCCTCGAGGGGAGCGTCCTCCTCATGAGGGGCGGGCGCGAGCGGGTGCGAGTACAACTGGATGCCGCGTGCCTCGGTGTACGCCTTGTCCAATACCAGTTCGAACAACAGCAACGAACGGCCGGTCACGATATACTCGGCGCGGAACTCATGTTGCGCCGCATCCGGCAGATCGTCCTGGTTGGTGTCGATCAGGCAACGCCATGCCATCCCGCCGGGCACCTCCGGCAGGGTGAACGGCACGCCGTCATGGTATGAGTTGACGATCACCAGCACCGTCGCATCCGCGCCCCGGCGGCGTATGCCGGAGGCTTGTGCCCGTCCGTCCAACAGGATGCCAACACAACGTGTGCTCTCGTCGTCCCACGCCGACTGGTCCATCTCGTCACCACCCGGCGTGAGCCATGTGACGTCCTTGATGCCGAGCTCGTCGTTCCACTCCGCCGTCAGGAACCTGGAGCGATACAGGATCGGCAGCCGCCGCCGGAGCGCCGTGAGCTGCGACACGAAGCGGAGCAGGTTGTTGCCCTTGTCGCCAAGCTCCCAATCCAGCCAGCTTATCTCGTTGTCCTGGCAGTAGGCATTGTTGTTGCCACCCTGGGTGCGGCCGAACTCGTCACCGGCCAGCAGCATCGGCGTGCCACGCGACAACAGCAGGGTCGCCAGCATGTTCTTGATCTGCCGAGTGCGCAACGCGTTGACGTCCGGGTCATCGGTCGGGCCCTCCGCGCCGCAGTTCCAGCTTTCGTTGTTGCTGTTGCCGTCCTTGTTGTCCTCGCCGTTCGCGTCGTTGTGCTTCTCGTTATACGAGGCCCAGTCGTTCAGGGTGAACCCGTCATGCGCGGTCAGGAAGTTGACGGACGACCAGGCGGGCCGGCCGCGATGGTTGAAGAAGTCGCTGCTGCCGGTGAAGCGGGTCGCCAAGTCCTTGATCTTGCCCGCGTCGCCCTTCCAGTATGCCCGCACGTTGTCGCGGTAGCGGTCGTTCCACTCCGCCCAGCCCGGCGGGAAGCCGCCCACCTGATAGCCGCCGGGGCCGCAGTCCCAAGGTTCCGTGATCATCTTAACCTGGCTGAGCACCGGGTCCTGCCCGACGGCGCGGAGAAAGCCGCTCTCCTGGTCGAAGCCGTAGGTCTCACGCGCCAGGATGGTGCCGAGGTCGAAGCGGAAGCCGTCGACATGCATCTCGGTGACCCAGTAGCGCAGGCTGTCCATCACCATCTGGATGACGCGGGCGTTCGACAGGTTGACCGTGTTCCCGGTGCCGGTGTCGTTGATGTAATATCGCTTCTGGTCGGGCAGCAAGCGGTAGTAGCTGGCGTTGTCGATGCCCTTGAACGACAGCGTCGGGCCTTTTTCGTTGCCTTCGCAGGTGTGGTTGTAGACCACATCCATGATGACTTCGATGCCGGCCGCGTGAAACCGGCTGACCATCTCCTTGAACTCGGAGAACGCGAAGTCAGGCA
>CAXTJW010000260.1:0-5703 GCA_964244305.1 uncultured Acetobacteraceae bacterium | reverse complement strand
GACCTGTCCATGAGCGTTCTGCGCAGCGTCTCTCCGATACATCTCGAATACATGCGCAACATGGGGGTCAGGTCATCGATGTCGATCTCCATCCTGCAGGGAAACCGGCTGTGGGGACTGATTGCCTGCCACCACGGGTCACCCCATCACGTCGATCTGGAGACACGTCTGACGGCCGAGCTGTTTGGCCAGATGTTCTCCTATCTCCTGGAGGTCCGGAAGCGAGAGGAAGACGCGGCATACGACGCGCGCGCAAAGGAAATCCATGACAGGATCGCCCCGGCCTTCGCATCTCCAAGCGCCTCGCTCAATGACATACCCGAATTCCTGTCGGACCTCGCCGAGTACGTTCAGGCGGACGGCGTCGGCGCGTATAGTTCCGGCGAAGTGAGCCTTATTGGACGAACGCCAACGTCGAAGGAGTTCCTGCAGCTCGTCGGCTTTTTGAACAAGACCGCCTCAGGACGAGTATTCTCGACCAATGACCTAGGCTCGGTATTTGCTCCCGCCAAGGATTACCTTATGCGGGCGGCCGGCATCCTATCGATCCCGATTTCGCGGATGCCGCGTGACTATCTCGTCTTCTTTCGGCGGGAAGTCGTGCAAACCATCACGTGGGCGGGACATCCGACCAAGGAGCAAGCGTCGGGACCGAACGGCGTTCGCCTGACACCGCGGACAAGCTTCGCAGCATGGCGCGAGATCGTGCAAGGGCAATCCAGCCCTTGGTCCAAGCGCGAACTGCAGGCGGCGGAGTCGTTGCGCCTGACCCTCATCGAACTGGTGCTGCGGCTCTCCGACATCGCACAGGCTGATCGGCTGACAGCGCAGCATCGGCAGGAATTCCTGATCGCAGAGCTTCATCACCGCGTCCGGAACCTGCTCGGCTTGGTGCGTGGTTTGGTCATCCAGAGCGCCGCTTCGGCAACGGACGTTCAGACGCTCGTCCAAAGCCTGCAAAAGCGCCTCGGGGCGATGGCACGGGCACACGATCTGCTGACGCTGAGTGAGACGACGTCCGGGTCGATGCATGCGCTGCTGCTTGCCGAGGCGGCGGTCTATGGTGAGATGCGCGATCGCCTGGCCTTTGTTGGACAGGACGTTTCACTACAGCCCAAGGCATTCTCCGCCATGGCGCTGATCGTTCATGAACTGGTGACCAATGCCCGGAAGCACGGGGCCCTCAAAAACGAGTCCGGAAAAGTTTCGATCGAGACCGGCCTCGATCCGGTCGGCAACGTCACGGTCGCCTGGTGTGAGACAGGGGGACCGCCTGTCTCCCCTCCTACGCGCCGCGGCTTCGGCTCCACGATCCTGGAGCAGGCAATCTCGTTCGAAATCAACGGGACCAGCACGTTCAGGTATGCGCCACTGGGGTTCTGCCTCGATCTGGTGTTGCCGGCCGAGGCAGCATCGCTCGGGGAGGCCGTTGTGGAGCGTGTCGAACAACTGCCGGAAATAATCCCGACGCTTGATGGACCCGTTTCGCCGATCGCCGATGCGGAGATGACCCAGCTACTGAAGACATCGCTTCTCGTCGAAGACAACTTATTCATCGCCGCAGATGCAGAAGACCTGTTGCGTAAGCTGGGCGCCGGCATTGTCTTTGTCGCACGATCGGTATCGGAGGCTTTGAGCGTTCTGAACGAACAGACCATCAGTTTTGCGTTGCTGGATGTCAATCTGGGTCCGGAGACAAGCCTGCCGATTGCCCGCGCTCTGCAAAAGCTGGGTGTTCCGTTTGCATTCGGAACTGGATACGGCGACTCGATCGCAATGCCGGACATCCTTGGAAACATTCCTTTTGTCGTGAAGCCCTATCATCCCGCCGCTTTTCTGAAAGTCATCCGCGAGATCGCCCCTCCCTGCGTCGAACCCCCTACAGCCGCAGGTTCTGTCCGTTAGTGACCGGCCGCTCCCCCGCTGGCGAATGCGGCGCTGCAACGGCACTCCGGACAACGGGCAACCACGAGTAAAGCGCATCCCTCATCGCACACTGCGGTGAGGCCGTCCTTGCTTGTGCCGCGACCGATGCCATGTTCCTCCTCTACAATGAAATATATCCCCCAAGCCTATCCGAACCCGGCAGCGCGGCAGGCGGCGCTCACTGCCGAGCGCAACCGCAAGATGGCGGCCTCCGCCCATGCCTACGTACGCGGCAGCACCACGCGCTTCTACGAATGGTTGGAGCGGTCGGACCGCTGCACGGTCCCGGATGGGCCGGACATCTGGATCTGCGGCGACTGCCACGTGGGCAACCTCGGTCCGGTCGCGAGTGCTGCGGGCAAGCTCGAGATCCAGATCCGCGACCTCGACCAGACAGTCGTCGGCAACCCCGCACACGACCTGATGCGCCTCGGCCTATCGCTCGCCATGGCCGCACGCGGATCGGATCTGCCCGGCGTCACCACGGCGCACATGCTGGAGCAGATGATGGAGGGCTATGAGGCCGCCTTCGTCGAGCCGGACGGCGGGACGCTGGATGATGGCGACATGCCGAAAACGGTTCTACGGGTGATGCGCGAGGCCGCCGGCCGCTCCTGGAAGCACTTGGCGGATGAGCGCATCGAGGGGGTCAAGCCAACGATCCCGCTCGGCCGCCGCTTCTGGCCGCTCGACCCCGCTGAGCGGGAAGCCATCGAGGCGCTGTTCGGCGCCGAGCAATTGCGGGCGCTCGCGACGACCCTGCGCGGACGCGACGGCGACGCGGAGGTCTGTGTCATGGACGCTGCCTACTGGCGCAAGGGCTGCAGCTCGCTGGGGCGGCTCCGGTTCGCGGTGCTGGCCTCGATCGAGGGGCGCAAGGGGCGGCAACGGCATTGCCTGATGGACGTGAAGGAGGCGATCGCCCCCGTGGCACCCCGCTACGCCGACTCCGGCATGCCGCGCGATAACGCCGAGCGTGTCGTGGAGGGTGCGCGCAACCTTTCCCCGTTCCTGGGCGAGCGGATGGTCGCTGCGCGCCTGCTGGACCGGTCCGTGTTCATCCGGGAACTGCTGCCGCAGGACCTGAAGCTCGAGATCGACCATCTGTCCCGCGACGAGGCGAGGGAGGTGGCACGGTTTCTCTCCACCGTGGTGGGTCGCGCCCATGTGCGTCAGATGGCGCCCGACACCCGCGCCATCTGGCACAAGGAACTGCAGCGCAACCGGTCGCGCAGCCTGGACGCTCCGTCCTGGCTATGGTCGAGCATCGTCGAGCTGATCGGCACGCACGAGTCGGCCTACCTCGAACATTGCCGCCGCTACGCTATGCAGGACGAAGCGGCGTAGAACATGCCTGGTGGCATGTGGTTACGACCCGCCCCCGTCTTGCCTGAGACGGCTGGGTAGCAGGCCACCGTCGGCCTCCAGCACCGGATAGGCGGCGGCTTCGACCAAGTGCGCGTTGACCTGTTTCATGTCGCGCAACACGTCCAGATACAGCGAGCCGTTCCCAGCGTCCGCCGCGCGCCCTTGCCGCAGCACAGCGAAATGTGCCGCCGTCGCTTGCGTCTCCAGGTCGCGAAATACCTCCTTCTCTGCCGCCAGCGTACGGGCCGCAGCGCTATTCTCCGTCATGAACACCGCCCCCGCGGCGCGTAGGTTGTCCGACAGGCGGTCGAACACGCGCGACAGCTCGGCGCGGTCCTGCGGCCGGAACGCGAGGCCACGCTTCAGCCGCTTTGCCGCCAGCGCCATGACGTTGCGGTCCAGCACGTCGCCTGCACGCTCGATGTTGGTCGTGAACGCCAGGATCTGCGACAGCCGGCGATGGTCGGCCTGCGACAGGTCGTCGGGATCGAGGCCAGTGACGTAGGACTTGATCGCCGTATGCAGCCGGTCGAGCACGTTGTCCATGCGCCGGGTCTCGCCGACTTGCTTGCGGTCGTCGCCGTCCAGCGCGTCCCATGCGCTGCGCAGCATGGCGTCCAGCACGTCCGCCATCCGCAGCGCCTCGCGTGCCGCCCCGGCCAGGGCGATGGTCGGCGCCTCCCGCGCGGCGTCGGCCAAATAGAGCGGCTGGGACGGGTCGGCGGCGTTGGCCCGGTCCGGCAGCACGCGCCGCAACAGCCCGGCAAACGGCCGCAGCACCGGCAGGAACAGCAGGGCGAGCGCCAGGTTGAAGCCGGTGTGGAAGTCGGCAAGCGCGCGGGCCGGGTCGGGATCGATGGTGACGAGCCACGGGCCGAGCCAGTTCAGCGCCGCCAGCGCCAGCGCCACGCCGACCAGCCGGTTGACCAGGTTCCCCACCGGAAGGCGTCGTCCTGCTCCCCCATCGCTCGCTGCACCCTCGAGCAGCGGGTTGATCGCGGTGCCGAGGTTCGCGCCCAGCACCAGGGCGAAGGCGGCCTGCGGCGGCACCACGCCCTTGGCAGCAAGGGTCATCACCAGCAGAACGACCGCCACGCTGGAGTGCGCCGCCCAGGTCAGGACCGCCGCCAGCAAGACGGCGATCAGCGGCTCGGTCGCGATATTGCCGAGCAGCATTCGCAGGCTGGGCACGTCCTCGTAGGGTGTCACCAACTCCAGCAACTGGTGCAGCGCCAGCATCATGAGGCCGAGGCCAATCAGCACCCGGCCCAGGTCCCGCGTCCGCGTTTCCCCGCCCCGGCGGAACATCACGACCCCGGCCAGCAATCCCAGCGAGGCGATGCGGGACACGTCGAAGGACAGCGCCTGCACGATCAGCGTGGTGCCGACGTTGGCGCCCAGCATGGCCGCCAGCGCAGGCACCAGGTCCACCAGTCCGGCGGCCGCGAACGAGGACACCATCAGCCCGGTCGCGGTGCTGCTTTGCAACACGGCCGTCGTCGCCAGTCCGGCAAGAAAGGCCTTGGGCCGGCTGCCGAGCGCCACGCCCAGCATGCGGCGAAGCCCGGCCCCGAACGCGCGCTGGATGCCGGTCTGCACCATGTGCACACCCCAGAGCAGCAAGGCGATTGCCCCCGCAAGGTCGATCAGCGTCAGTGTCGATGCCATCGCGCGATCTTCGGACACCCCCTATCCACGCGCAAGCGGCCGTTGTAACAAAAGTGTCATAAATACGGCGTTGATAGGGGTGCAACTCCTCGGCGCAGATATCTGCAGCACTCGCCGAAGGTCGCATCGCGACGTTGCGTAGCAGCGAGACAGAACAAGGGGGGGTGTAAGCTCAGGTATGACGAAGCCACCCAAGAAGCAACAACGGCGTGCCGTGGCGGTGAAGCCGGACGAGCTTCCGACTGTGGCCGGGGACCAGGAACGATCCCCGAGCCTGGCCGCATCGGCTCCGGTTGTGCAGTCCGGTAGCAAGGCAGGACCGCGCCCGGCAAAGCCGCCGCAGGACGGGGCGCCCAAACGGGAAAGAAGCATCAAGGGGCCCAAGAATCGAAAGCGGCGTTCTCCGGTTGCGGAGCCGGTGAGCGTTCCGGCTGCAGGCGGGCACGAGGATCGGCTTGCGCGCCTGGCCGGGGCGGTGCAGGCGGTGCGCGCCGGTAAGCAAAGCAGCCCGCGTACGGTAAAGCTGCTGGCGGCTGGCGTGCCGAAGATGGCGCAGAAGCTGATGGAGGAGGCGGCCGAGACGGCGATCGACGCAGTGCGGGAGGAGCGCGCCGGGTTCGTGAACGAGAGTGCGGACCTGCTGTATAACCTCGTCGTGCTGTGGTTCGCGCTCGGCGTGGCGCCGGACGAGGTATGGGCCGAGATGGACCGGCGCGAGGCCCTGCTCGGCATGGCGGAGAA
>CAXTJW010000259.1:0-5728 GCA_964244305.1 uncultured Acetobacteraceae bacterium | reverse complement strand
AACGCCATCGGCGTGCCGGGATGGCCGGATTTCGCCTTCTGCACCGCGTCCATCGACAAGGTGCGGATCGTGTCGATGCAAAGCTTGTCGATGCCGGCCTGTGCCCCGGCTTGCGCTATATTGTCGCCGTCTGCTGCCATGTGATTGGTTCCTTAAGGCTGACCTGTGGCGGATCGAACGCCGGACCCGATGTAGCTGGGGAGCCGACGAACCAGCCAATTTGTATTGGCTATGCATTGGATGCCGCCCTGCATCGAAGCTCGATGATGGACGGCACCGGGCAGGCGCTCGCGTGACGATACTGACCGTTTCCGACCCAAAGATAAAGCTGGCGGTGGCATCGGGGCATCACGGAACCTTGATCGCATCCACCGCCAACGTGCCCGCCCGGCTTCCGGTTGCGTGTGTCAATCCTATGAAGCTTGCGCCGGGCGCCGGGCCTCGGACTTCAGGCGGCGGTGACTGCGCTCGCCCAGGCCGGGCGGTCGGTAGTCTGGCGTACGGTGGTGTTGCTTGGCGGCGGCGCAGCTAATCTGGTAGTGGGAACCGGGGCGGCTTGGCGCGCGACGGCGACGGACGAGCTGGGGTTGGCAGATCGTCTGCCCTTTGGCCCGGGAGTTGCAAAGCACCACGACATGCAGGGAATGCCGAAGCCAGCCTTGACCGAAGATGTCCATGTCATCACTCGCGAGGCGCTGCAGGACGACGCCATGCGCCGCATGATCGCCGCCAGCGCCCCCGACATGCGGCTGCTCACCGACGCGGAGCGCGCGGCCTCGCTCGACGCCACCCTGGCCCTGCGTCCGGAAGCGGGCGAAGGGGCGTGGCTGTTCGCCTACGGCTCGCTGATCTGGAACCCGGCGCTGCACTTCGACCAGCGGCGTGTTGCCCGCATCCACGGCTGGCACCGGTCGTTCTGCCTGTCGACGCAGGCCGGGCGCGGCACGCCGGCCAATCCCGGCCTGGTGCTGGGCCTCGACCGCGGCGGCGCCTGCACCGGCGCCGCGTTCCATGTCCCCGAAGCGCTGATGAAGGACGAATTGTCGCTGCTCTGGCGGCGGGAGATGCTTTCGGGCAGCTACCATCCGCGCTGGGTCCGGGTGCGCGGCGCCGACGGCATGCCGTTCGGCCACGCCATCGCCTTCACCATCCACCGCGGCGGCGAACACTACGCGGGCTGCCTGTCGCGCGACGACATCGTGCGCCGGCTGGCCTCTGCCTGCGGCGCGCTGGGCAGCTCGGCCGATTATTTGTTCCGCACGCGGGATGGGCTGCGCTCGCTCGGCATCCAGGACGCCGGGATAGAGGACCTGGCGCGACGGGTGGAACGCGCGTGCGCCCTCTCGACGCCAGGCGTTGCAGTCGCCATTTAGGCGGAATGTCGACCTCCCTCGCCCGTCAGATCGCCGCCGCCCCGCCGGTCACCTTCGCGCCGAAGAAGCAGGCGCCGAAATCGGACGGCAAGCGGCTGCGCGTGGTGTCGGAATACGAGCCGGCGGGCGACCAGCCGACCGCGATCCGCGAGCTGACGGCGGGGATCACGCAGGGCGAGCGCGACCAGGTGCTGCTAGGTGTCACCGGGTCCGGCAAGACGTTCAGCATGGCGAAGGTGATCGAGGCGATCCAGCGGCCGACCTTGGTGCTGGCGCCGAACAAGACGCTGGCGGCGCAGCTCTATGCCGAGATGAAGGGCTTCTTTCCCGACAACGCCGTTGAGTATTTCGTAAGCTATTACGACTATTATCAACCGGAAGCGTATGTGCCGCGGACCGACACCTACATCGAGAAGGACAGCCAGATCAACGAGGCGATCGACCGCATGCGGCATAGCGCCACGCAGGCGCTGCTGGAGCGCAACGACGTGGTCATCGTCGCCTCGGTGTCTTGCATCTATGGTATCGGGTCGGTCGAGACCTATGGCCGCATGGTCGTCAAATTAGAGGCCGGCGGACGGATCGATCGCGACACGCTGGCGCGTGCGTTGGTGGAGCTGCAATACCGCCGCAACGATGTCGCCTTCGCCCGCGGCACGTTCCGGCTGCGCGGCGAGACGATCGACGTGTTCCCGAGCCACCTCGAGGACCGTGCCTGGCGCATCACCCTGTTCGGCGACGAGGTCGAGAGCCTGCGCGAGTTCGACCCGCTGACGGGCGAGCTCACGGGGACGATGGACCACGTGCACATCTATGCCAACAGCCACTATGTGACGCCGCGGCCGACGCTGGCGCAGGCGATCAAGGACATCAAGGTCGAGCTGCAGGACCGGCTGAAGCAGTTCATCGCCGAGGGCAAGCTGCTGGAAGCCGAGCGGCTGCAGCAGCGCTGCACCTTCGACATCGAAATGATGGAGACGACCGGGAGCTGCAAGTCGATCGAGAACTATTCGCGGTATCTGTCCGGCCGCAAGCAGGGCGAGCCGCCGCCGACGCTGTTCGAATACTTGCCGGAGAACGCGCTGCTGATCGTGGACGAGAGCCACGTGACGGTGCCGCAGATCGGCGGCATGTCGCGGGGGGACGCCGCGCGCAAAGGGGTGTTGTCGGAGTTCGGCTTCCGGCTGCCGTCCTGCCTCGACAACCGTCCGCTGCGGTTCGAAGAGTGGGACACGTTCCGCCCGCAGACGGTTTTTGTGAGTGCGACGCCGGGTCCTTGGGAGATGGAACGGACCGCGGGCGTGTTCGCCGAGCAGGTCATCCGCCCGACTGGCCTGATCGACCCAGTGACCGAAATACGCCCGGTCGAGCGCCAGGTCGACGACCTGCTGGCCGAGGCGCGCGTGGTGATCGGCCGCGGCGGGCGCATCCTGGTGACGACGCTCACCAAGCGCATGGCCGAGGACCTGACGGAGTATTTGACCGAGCACGGCATCAAGGTGCGATATCTGCACTCCGACATCGACACGCTGGAGCGGATCGAGATTATCCGCGATCTGCGGCTGGGGGTGTTCGACGTGCTGGTGGGGATCAACCTGCTGCGCGAGGGGTTGGATATCCCGGAATGCGCGCTGGTGGCGATCCTGGACGCCGACAAAGAGGGTTTCCTGCGCAGCCAGACATCGCTGACGCAGACGATCGGCCGGGCGGCCCGCAACGTGGACGGCCGGGTGATTTTGTATGCGGACGTGATGACGCGCAGCTTGCGCGCCGCGATCGAGGAGACGGACCGGCGGCGCACCAAGCAAAGCGCCTGGAACGATGCGCACGGCATTACGCCGACGAGCGTGCGCAGCCAGATTGGTCAGGCGCTGCAGTCGGTATTCGAGCAGGATTATGTGACCGTTGCGCCGGTAAAGGACGCGGGCGTCACGGATTTCGTCGGCAAAGACTTGAAATCGGCGATTGCAGAGATGGAAAAGCGGATGCGGGCGGCGGCGGCGGACCTGGAGTTCGAGACGGCGGCCCGGCTGCGCGATGAGATACGCCGGCTGGAGGCGCTGGACCTTGGGCTGCCGGCGCCGCCGGCGAGTGCGGCGGCGTTCGCCGGGCGCGGGAAGAAGGATCCGACGCCGGAGCCGTTGGGACCCGGCGGTGGCGGCTATGATCCGGAGAAACGGAAGGCTGGGCGGCGGCGGGGACGTTAGAGAGGTCAGGCGTCCCACAGCAGTCTATTCTGCCAAACTTATTGGGTGAATGGGCGAGCCTATTAGAGTAATTTTTGCAAGCAGACTACATACGCTCTTTTTTACAAAGCGGTACGGAGAAAGGCATATAAACCTGCAAATAGAGATATGCCATCAGTCTCAGAATGGCAGGCAAATTTCGTCAAACAAATAACATGTTCCTCAATTCCAAGAATATTTACAATTAAGTAGTTTTTTATAAATATGACAGAGATAATTACTGTAAATGTTTCGATAATATCGAAAGTTATATACTTATCTTTTGCATTATAATTTTGAAACAGAAAATTTCTGATTCGACCAGATATAATTAGTGCGGCCAGTGAAATAATCGTAGTTAGGCAGATGGGCAAAATGGTTACTCTAAACACAAAATGACTTTCGTTTCTTGTGGGCAGTTTAGCCCGACATTCGAATGCAAAGCCAAATATGATTTGATCATAGACGTTCCCATGAGCTCTCGGACGACGCCATAATGGTAATCTGCCTTCAATAGCCTGGACCGAAAAGTCGATCCGGCGAACGCAGCGGCGTTCGCCGGGCGCGGCAAGAAGGATCCGACGCTCGAGCAGCTGGGACTCGGCGGTGGCGGGTATGATCCGGAAAAGCGGAAGGCTGGGCGGCGGCGGGGACGGTAGGGGGTTGGACCCGTAGCATCACGGTGCTAGGCAATGTAATCCGGGACTTTACAGGATTGAAAGCCGATCAGCCAAGATTCGGACTCTGACGGTGTGCGCTCCAGGCTAACGAGAAGCTTTTTTGCAGCGAGTATTACTCCTGAATGCAATGCTCTAACTCTGCATATTAACAGCAGTTTGCCATTTACGAGTTAGAAAATAACCTATAATGCTCGTCCAAAGACCCAGCTTTGACACTATTTTGAACGCATTCTGGTTATCTGAAATGAAGCTCGGAGATGTAAATTGAAAGAAGACTATAACTAGTAGAACCAATACTAGGTATAATATGCAAACTAGAACAGCGATCTTACTTCTTTGCATTGTAGACAATTTCTGATTTCGAACCACATTGAAAGCCATATTAAGCAGCTTTCAAGTTTGTGGTATAATAGCGGCAGCATCGTCGTCGTTTATTAGGGTTTCTTACCTGATTTAGCATCAATAAATGTCTGATATGGAAGAAGCAAGATCGAAACGATTTGCGCCTGGATGCACGACGTTTCGTCTTAGATGACCCACTATCATCCGCAGTCAGGTCCGGCTACGCAGCCGCATGCAAGTTTCCATTTCCACCACCATCCCTCCTGTTGCCCTGGTAACCGGCGGTGCGCGCCGGCTAGGTAGCGCAACTGTCGTAGCGCTCGTCGACGCCGGGTTCGACGTCGTGATCCATTGCCGCACGAGCAGAAAGGAGGCGGACGTCATGGCCCAGCAGGTTCGGTCCCGCGGTCGTCGTGCGACGGTCCTGATCGCAGACCTCGGCGACGAAGCCGCAGTGCAGTCCTTGATCCCCGCCGCCACGGCAGCGCTCGGCCCCATCGGTGTGCTGATCAACAACGCCAGCACATTCGAGCGCGACGAGTGGGACGACGCCACCCGCGCCAGCTGGGACACCCATATGGAGCCGAACCTGCGCGCCCCGTTCGTGCTAACCCAGGCCATGGCGCGCGCCCTGCCCGATACGGCGAGCGGCGTCGTGATCAACATGATCGACCAGCGGGTGTGGTCGCTCACACCCCATTTCGTCTCCTACACCCTCTCCAAGGCGGCGCTCTGGGCGCTTACGCAGCAGATGGCGCTGGCGCTCGCGCCGCGCATCCGGGTCAACGCCATCGGCCCCGGCCCGGCCCTGCCCAGCCCGCGCCAAACTCAAGAACAGTTCGCCCGGCAATGCGCCTCCGTCCCGCTGCAGCACGGCACCAGCCCGGACGAGATCGGCCGCGCGGTCATCGCCATCCTCGCATTGCCCGCGATGACTGGGCAGATGATCGCGCTCGACGGCGGCCAGCACCTCCAATGGCAACCAGCTAGCAGCGGGGCCAGCAGCAGCGGGGTCGAAGAATGAGCGGCATCGCTGCGCCCGGCGTCCGCCATGTTTTCCTGCGCGACATGGTGCTGCAGGCCAGCATCGGATGGTATGCCCACGAGC
>CAXTJW010000258.1:0-5728 GCA_964244305.1 uncultured Acetobacteraceae bacterium | reverse complement strand
GTCGCGATCGTTCAGGCCCTTGAGCGAGTGCGTTCATGATCGGATCGTCGGATGTCGATCTCCTAGTCATGCTCATTTGGTATCCGGAGCGGACGCGAGTGCCTTAGCGGAATGAACTCCGGACGGCTCAGCGACGGCTTCCAGACGCCTTGACGACGGCTCAGCGACGGCTCGACGACAGGAAAAGAGCGTATACACCATTGCACCCGCCCTCGGGTGCGAAGAGGGCAGACTCCACTCGCGTCCGACCGCGTCACGGTGGCGCCTCAACAAAGGAGGCGAGACCATGCTGGCAGAGCTAACGCAGCGGGTGTCAGGCATAGAGAATGTTCTACGTGGAGTTGTGCAAGGAATAAGCGGTCTCGACGAGCGGATGCGCGTGCAGTCCGAGCAGCAGGCCAGGCTGATCGAGCTGCTCACCCCGAAGGAGAAGCCCAAGATGGGCGGCCTGCGCCTGGATGAGCTGCTGGCCCAGATGGTCGTCCGCCTCGATACGCAGAACCACCTGCTCAAGGACGTGAGCGACGTCGTGAGCCGGGCGGTGACGGCGCTGCCCTTGTCGGTCGTGCAAGCGATCACCGACGCGTTCGGAGCGGCCGACGAAGTGCCGCGCGCCGCGCCACGAAACGGGCAAGCGGAAGGTGGGGCATGATCTCCTTCCGCAAGATCAGCGCCGCCTGCAACGGCAAGCTGATCCGCGCCTACCTGTCGGAAGGCGTCGCACCTGACGATCCCGGCCGCAGGCTGGCCAACTACTACGCCGGCCGCGACCCGCGCGCCTCCTGGCGGCCTGACATGGCGCCCGGCGTAGCGCGGGCGCTGGGCATCGACCCGACGATGGCGCCCGGCAACGAGGCGCTAGAACGCCTGTTCGAGGCCAAGCGCGCCGATACGGGGGAGGCTTGGACATCGAACAAGCGCACGGTGTCGGCCTACGACCTGACGGCCTCACCGGACAAGTCTGTCACGCTCGCGATCGAGTTCGCCCGCGACGACGCGGAAAAGGCGGCACTGATCCAGGCGGTGTGGCGGGCCAACGACGATGCCATGCGTTTCATCGCCGGCGAGATCGGCTGGGCGCGGCGGGGCAGGGGAGGCCGGGACGGGACGGAGCCAGGCGACGTGGGCTGGGCCTCGTTCATGCACTTCACGGCGCGGCCGACGCTCGCGGTCCAGGACGGGCCGGACGGGCAGACCTATGTCATGGACGTCCCCGTGCCGGGCGACCCGCAGACTCACATCCACAATGCCATGTTCAACGTGGTCGTGACGGCCGACGGACACATCGGCTCGCTCGACAGCGCCGAGATGCACGACCGGGTGCACGAGTTCGGCGCCTACTTCCAGGAGCGCCTCGCCGGCGAGCTGCAGGCGCTCGGCATCAAGGTGGGCTACAACAAAGGCGAGACGGCGGCGGTGATCGAAGCGATCCCGGAGTTCGCCCGCGAGGCGTTCTCCAAGGGCCACAAGGCGACCGTGCGCAAGGCCAAGGACTACGCCCAGCGCCACGGCCTCGACTGGGACGCGCTGCCGGCCGAGCGCAAGCTCGCGCTGCTCGGCACTACGGCCCAGCATACCCGGCTCGACAAGTTCGACGGCAAGACCGACCGCGAGCTGTGGCGCGAGCAGGCCGAGCGCATCGGCTGGCAGCACACGACGGCGATCACGGACGAGCCGGCGCCGGCGCTGACGCGCGAGAAGATCATCGATCAGGCAGCGCAGTTCACCATCCGCCACGTCGAAGAGGAATTTGCCACCGCAGCCGTGCTGAATCCGAGCGTGATCCGCACCTGGGCGGCGCGCGGGCTGATCGGCAAGGGGCGAGCAGGCTCGGAGTACATCGACGCCGTTGCGCGCGAGGTCGAGCAACGCGGCATCACGCTGCACGGCGAACACGCCAGCTTAATTGTCGGCGAGATGGGTGTCGCCGTTCGCGACGATGACCCGGCGCAGGCTCGCATGGAGGTGCGCGTGACCAACACGGTCCAGGTCAGGATAGAGCGCGAGCTGATGGCGTTGTCGGAAGCCGCCGCAGCGGACGGCTCGGGCGCACTGCCGGAGGCGGCGATCGAGCGGGCCATCGCAGCCTCCGGCATCGACTACCAGGCTGATCCGGATGTCGGAAACGCGCAGCTCGCCGCCATCCACGCCTTTGCCACGGGGGGTGGCCTCGTGTTCCTGGAGGGGGCAGCCGGGGTGGGCAAGACCAACCGCGTGCTGCCGCCGGTGGTGGCTGCCTGGAAGGCGGACGGGCGCCGGGTCATCGGCCTGAGCCAGGCATGGCGCCAAGCGGACGCGCTGCAGACGGCTGGCATCGATCGGACTGTTGCGATGCAGCCCTTCCTGGCCGCCATCCGGTCCGGGGACATCACCGTGGACCGGAACACGGTGCTGGTGGTGGACGAGGCGGCGCAGATCGGCCCGCGGCAGTTCCTGGAGCTACTCAAGTTATGGCAGGACACCGGCTGCGTTATCCGTGCGCTCGGTGACCGCGAGCAGTGCCAGGCCATCGAAGCGAGCAGCGCCGTCGAGATCATGGCCCGGGTGCTCCCGTCCGAGGCGCTGCCCGAGCTGCTGGCGACCGTGCGGCAGAGAAGCGAGCGTGGGCGGGAGATCGCGGGGCTGTTCCGCGGCGGCAAGGCAGGTGAGGCGCTCGACCGCAAGCGCGAGGACAAGACGGCAACCCTGGTCGGCGGCGACTACGACCAGGTGGTCGACCGTATTGCCGCCTTCTATCTCGAACGCCGCGACGCATTGCGCGAGGCGGCCAGCACGCGTGGGGTCACGGTGTCCGCCCTGACCAACGCCGATGCGGCGGAGATCAGCAAGGCGATCCGCACCAGGCTCAAGGCACGCGGCGAAGTCGGGGCTGACGAGGCGGTTTATGCTGCGGTTGACAACCGGGGCGAGCAGTATGAGCTGCCGGTGGCTATGGGCGACCGTTTCCGGCTCTACAAGCAAACGGCCGCGACAATCGACGGCAGATACGGCTTCATCGGGGCAAACGGCGACGTGGTTGAAGTGGTGCGGCGGACCGACGACGGCCTGGTGTTCCGAAACAAGGACGGCCGGGTCGGGACCGTTCAATGGCGCCGGCTGCGCGATAGAGACACGGGCCGGCTGTTGCTGGGCTACGGGCACTGCCTGACGGTGGACAGCTCGCAGGGCATCACGTCAGGCGAGCACATTAACGCCCTTCCGCGGGGGTCGGCCGGCATCACCGCATTCAAAGCCTATGTCGCCGAGAGCCGGCACGAATACGACGCGTGGACCATGGTGGGCGAATGGGCCGAGCGCGAAGCCGAGCGCATGAGCCGCCCGCTCGGCGACCAGCGGGAGATCACCGAGGTGGACCTGTGGAAGCGGGTCGCCAAGAATATGGCGGCGAAGCCCTACAAGTCGCTCGGCATCGACCTGGTCGACAAGCTCCAGTCCGGACTGGAGGCAGCCCATGACCACTTCATCCGCTCCGACTTGCGGATCCAACGGCAGCAGGCCGAGGGACGCGACCACGGGGAAGAGTTCACGGCCTGGAGGCACGAGGAGACAATGCGCCGCGTGCTGGAGCCGCAGCTGGAGGCGATGGATGCCGCAATGCGGCGCAATGGCGAGATGATCGAGGGTTTCCGCACCGCTATGACTGACGGCCTGCGCGAGTTGAGCCGGCGCATGGAACAGGCGCTCCGGATGCTGGAGCAGCGGGTCAGGCAGGCACGGCAGGCCGTGCTTGCCTCCCGACCGACAGTCCCAGCCGCCGCGCCGGAGCAGCCGCCACGGCCAGATGTCCCGGCCCCGCCTGCCCCGACGGCGCAGCCATACCCAGTATTTCGTATGTAAGAGCTGGCCCCAGAAAGGCGCGCGATCGGGGGCTCAACCGTTTGGCGGGCTGGTCCGGCGCGATTTGCGTCAGCCTTATGGATGCCGCTTTTGCGTGCAAAACACGAAAAGGCAAACGCGGCTGATGTCTAAGGCCATCTAAGCCTTGAGAAGCTTTCCAGACCAGAAAACGTCAGAACCTTTGCTGACTGAATAGGTCATAGGGCCGACCGGCTTCTTCAACGCCGGTTTTTCCACATCGATAGGCCTACCCACCGGAGGCGTCTTTGGCTCTTCGGAGGAGCGGATGGCTTCAGCTTGCTTCATGGGCCAACCCTCGGGAGTAGTCCGGTCTTGTCCGACACAAAAATGATAATGGTGGCTCCGAGCGCCCAGAGCAAGCTTCGCACGAGGTGCGAGGCGGCCTGCGCCCGGCGATGGTAGCGCGCAGCGTTCAGCTCGCGGTTAATCGGCGTTACCCGCTCATACGACGCGATCAGGGCTTCCCGGAAATCATGCGCCAGCAACTCGTCCCGGTTCGGGACAGGAGAGCCGACCCTGTCGTAGTAGGCCGCAAGCTCGTTCAACCGAGCGCGCAACACGTTCTCTGGGCCGACCCGCTGATAGTCGCGGCGGGCCAGGGCCTGCGAGAGACGGACGATCACCCCGATGGCATCGGCTGCCGCAAGGGTCAGGAACCCTGTGCTGGCGAGGAAGAGCCAGTGCGACGGCGTGTCCTCCCAGCGCGTCAGCCGTCCCGAAGCATATCCAATGGCGGCGATGACGATGCCGAGCGCCGTGCCGAAGAAGGGCAGCGTGCGATAGACGTCCTCCTCCGCGCCGACCTCCTGCCGATAGGACTCCGCGAAGGCGGACAGCACGGCAATCGTGGTCTCTTTCTCGACGGCCAACCCGGTCTCATCCTGCATGCTGGCGGCCTACGGCAGGCGCTGCGTGGAGGCAAGGCTGCTCAGAGAGATGTTGTGCAAGTTACAGGAGCAGGGGATTTGCCCCCGTTAATGCCACGAGCTCTGGCTACCCGGGACCCGCAGCAGCCGGACGGCCTGGTCCCGTATGCCTTGACCGGAGAGAGCTCCCCAAGCGTGCGGATGGTGCAGGCGGTGCCGGATCCAGCATCGCAGTCAAAGCCTTGATCATGCGCGCAAGCTCTTCCGGCGCGATCGGCGGCAGCTTGGTGGCGACGCGCTCGCGCAGCACGCGGTCCCGCTCCGCAAGCAGTTGGCGCACGGCGCGCTTGGCCTGGGGGATTGTCTGGCCGCAAGCGCGCTCGATCAAAACCAGGCTGCGCGCCAGCTCGCGGTCCGCGCTCGCGACCTGCCCCGGGTCGGTGAAGGTGGCATTCGGGGCATCCCGCTCCCGCGCCGCTTGCCACAGCAGGTCGGAAAACGCGTGGTCTCCGGGCGCCGCATGGGATTGGACGCCCTCATCGCCGGCGAACTCTCCGTCCGCTCCAACCGCAGCAAGCATCGCGACATCCTCGACACCATCAACGCCCATGTCTTCGTCGGCGCCGTCCGCCGTTTGGTTGGCCGATATACGGTCACGGGGACAGGCCAGCACCGCGCGCAGCGCGGCCTGCACGTGCATCGGTTCCTGATCGGGGCTTGCGGCAGAGGCAAACGCCCGCTGCAGTTCGGTCATCATGGCCTCGAGTGTGGGCGACCTGACCGCCTTTCCCGAGGCGGCCGCCCGTCCCTTTCCCTCCGCTAGCGCCCTGCGCACGGCCGCGATCCGCGCCGCGCGCCGGCGTTGGTCCGCGATGTCCGGGCTGTCCAGCATGGCCGGCTTGTTGCGCCGGATCATGCCCGCAAGCTCGACCGCGGCGTAGAACACCCGGGTGTAGATGCGGGTGTTCTGGAACAGGACGATCGCCTCGCCCGGCCGGAGTGCC
>CAXTJW010000257.1:0-5741 GCA_964244305.1 uncultured Acetobacteraceae bacterium | reverse complement strand
CAGGAACACACCTACCCCACGAGGGGCAGGCTACCCGGGCATCCATCCCATCAACACCATGCGCCAGAGCATTTACAAGGTGCTCTGGAAACTTGACCGACTTGGGCGCGACCTGCGCCACCTGGTCAACACAGTCGAGGATCTGCGCACCCGGAATGTCGGGCTCAAGGTGCTGACCGGGGCCGGTGCGCAGATCGACACGACGACCGCCAACGGGCGGCTTGCATTCGGCATCTTCGCAGCCTTCGCCGATTATGTGGAGCCCGCGATTATGCGGAGTGGTGCTGCCGGTCTGGATCGACCTGCGGCGTAGCCCCTTGATCCGGCCCAGCATTGGGCACTGAGACATCGAGATAGTGCTCCGCATAAGCCCGCCTCCTTCAACCAAGGGGAGGCACCATGCTCGACGAGCACCTCAAGTCACCTGTCACGCAGCAGCGGCTCCGGTCTGGCGTCGCCGCCGGCCATATCGACGGCTTTGCCGATTGGCTGCATCGCCATGGCTACGAACCGATCACCATTGATGGGGTCCTTCGATCCCTTGCCGGCTGGACGGATTGGATGCGGCAGGCTGGGTTCACCACGCAAGGCCTGCTTGCGGGCTTTGACGCGTGCAAGGTGGAGCTCGGGACCGGGCGCCATATGCGGTATAGCCGCGGTCCCAATCGCAAGTCGCTGGCGTGTGCCGCGCTGTTTATCCGGTTCCTCCGGGAGGAGGGCGTGCTTCCACCCCTCACCGTTCCGCCATCTGCGGCCGATCTCTGGCCGGTTCTCGGAGCGTTCCGTTCATGGATGCGCCAGCACCGGGGACTGACGGAGACGACGCTGGACGTCTACCAGGCGATCCTTGCGGAGCTTCTCGCCGTCTGCGGCAGCGACCCACAACTTTACACCGCAGAGAGCCTACGCGGCTTCGTCCTGGAGCGGGCGCGTCGTTACGGACTTTGGCGTGCCAAGACCGTCGTGGTCGCCGTTCGTGCTCTGCTGCGCTTTCTCGGCGCCACGAGGCAGTGTCCGGCCGGGATGCAGCACGCCATCCCCGGTTTCGCCTCCTGGCAGCTTGCAACGGTTCCCCGGTTCCTGGTCGCAGAGGACGTGGAGCGGCTGATCGGGTCTTGCTCCGCGGATGCTGCCGGATTGCGGGACAAGGCGGCGCTGCTGCTTTTGGCCCGGCTCGGGCTCCGTGCAAGCGAGGTTGCCGGACTCAAGTTCGCCGACATCGACTGGACCCACGGGCTGCTCACCGTGAGCGGCAAAGGGCGGCGCCAGGAGCGGCTTTCCCTCTCTCAGGAGATCGGCGATGCGCTGCTGAGCTACCTGCGCCAGGGCAGGCCGCTGTTGCGGACGCCTGACGTGTTCATCTCGGTCATCGCACCGCTCCGTCCGATGACCCGGGCGGGCGTGACGCATATCGTGCGCGCCGCACTCCGCCGGGCCGGGATCAAGGCGCCGATCAACGGCGCCCCTGTCCTGCGGCACTCCGCCGCCACCGCCATGCTCCGGCAGGGGGCGTCCCTGGCCGGCATCGGTGCGGTCTTGCGCCATCGTTCCCCGAGGACCACGGCGCACTACGCCAAGGTGGACTTCGGCCTCCTGGCGGAAATCGTCCAGCCGTGGCCGGAGGCGCCGTCATGCTGATGATCCACGTCGATCGCTATCTTTCGCTGCGGTAGGCCCTCGGCTTCCAGCTCGGCAACTGGCGCAGATCGTCGAGGCGGCTGGCCGGCTGCGACAAACCTACCCGCTCCGGCGTGAGGTGTATGTAACGCTCCTCGGACTGATCGCCGCAACCGGGCTGCGGATTTCAGAGGCGCTCAACCTCCGGTTCGATGATCTGCAGCCCGACGGCGTGCTGCTGATCCGGCGAACAAAATTCGGCAAGCGTCGCCTCGTGCCCCTGCATCCGACGGTGGTCGACGCGCTCGACCGCTACCTCGATCGGCGTTGCAAGTTGCCGGTGGTGGACGACCACGTATTCCTATCGGTGAAAAATCGGCGGCTGCCAGGCAGGACGGTGAACGACACGTTCCGCCGTGTCGTGCGTCTTGCGGATGTCGCCCGTGACCGGGCACGGCCGTGCCGGATCCACGATCTTCGACATACGTTTGCGACGAGATCCCTGGAGCAGTGCTCGACCCGCCGCGAGTCCGTCTCGCGTCACGTCGTCGCGCTGGCGACATACCTGGGGCATACGGACATCGTCCACACCTACTGGTATCTGGAGGCGACGCCGGAGCTGATGACCGATATCGCCACCGCAGCCGAGGCGCTGATCGCCGGGAGGGACGCATGACGCCGATCGCCCCCTTGATCACCGCCTTCCTGCGCGAACACATGCCGGCCGAGCGGGGCTACAGTCCCAACACCTGCGAAACCTACGCGCACGCCTTTCGGCTGTTGTTCGTCTTTGCCAGCGAGCGTGTGGGACAACGACCCTCCCAGCTCTGCCTCGAGCACCTTGACGCCGCTCTTGTACTCGACTTCCTGGCCCACATCGAGCAACAGCGTGGCAATGGTGCTACGACCCGCAACGCCCGGCTCGCCGCGATCAAGGCCTTCATGCGGTATGTCGAGCTCCGCGTGCCTGCCGCCCTGCAACAGGTCATGCAGATCCACGCCATCCCAACAAAGCGTCATGACCAAACGCTGGCGCTGCATCTCACCACCGATGAGGTGCGGCTGATCCTCGACACCCCGGACCCGACAACGCGGCTTGGCATTCGGGACCGCGCCATGCTGCACCTTTGTTTCGCATGCGGGTTACGCGTCTCCGAGCTGGTCGGCCTCCCTTTGGCGCACGTCTTTCTGCACCGGGCGCCCAGCATCCGTGTTCACGGAAGAGGCCGCAAGGAGCGGTCCCTCCCGCTTTGGAAAGAAACAACCACCGATCTGCGCGCTTGGCTGGCGATAAGCGGACCCGCCCGCGCTCCGGAACTCTTCGTCAACGCCGAAGGCGCCGCGATGACGCGGGCTGGGTTCGAATACATCCTCGACAAACACGCGCGTGCCGCCGCCATCAAGCACCCCGAGTTAGCCGGGCGCTCCGTATCGCCCCATCAGCTTCGGCACAGTTGTGCCGTCATGATGCTCCAGGCCACCCGCGACATCCGCAAAGTCGCCTTATGGCTTGGCCATGCCGACGTGCGCACCACAGAAATCTACCTCAAGCTCGATCCGTCGGAGAAGCTGGAGGCGGTCGAGGCGGTCCTGCCGCCCGCGTTGCGTCGCGGGCGGTTCAAGGCACCGGACGCGCTGATCGCCTCTCTGCTCGATCCCCAAACATCGGATCGGGGCATGAGAACCTTGTCATAGCATCGCCGACGTAGAAAGCCCTCACTGCCGCATGGCATTATGCGGAGCATCTTGCTGCTGGACTCCAGGTCAGGCCTGAAGTCCAGCAGCACCACTCCGCATGATCGCGGGCTCCACATAATCGGCGGTATGCGGTGCACCGCATACGGCTGAGTTCGAGCGCACTCTCATTCTCAGCCGAACACAAGAGCGCCGGCTGGCTGCTCAGGCGCGCGGTGTCGCCTTTGGCAGGCCAAAGAAAATGCTGCTCGACCAGCAGGAACTCGCCAGGGAACTCGTCCGAAGGCGGCGACTGCTTCTGCCGCTATGCTGCACACCAGAGCGGGCCGGGCTGGAAGTCGCGTTCTCCAGCATCGACGTAAACTGGCG
Source organism: uncultured Acetobacteraceae bacterium (assembly GCA_964244305.1). Classification (GTDB taxonomy): domain Bacteria; phylum Pseudomonadota; class Alphaproteobacteria; order Acetobacterales; family Acetobacteraceae; genus CAHJXG01. The sequence goes on along the minus strand of CAXTJW010000257.1, from coordinate 2,060 downwards.
CTAGGTCGGCTGCTGCAAGACCTGTCGTGGGACGATCAGCCGACCTCGATTGCATAAAGGGCCGCGGCGTTGTCGTGGAACAGCGCACGTTGCTCGGCCGGCGTGTACTCCTCGATCGCCGCCCGGAAGCGGCCGACGATGTCCCGGAAGGCGGTATGACGGCGACCAACCGGATAGTCGCTGCCGAACAAGCAGCGGCCTGGGCCGAAAGCGTCTACGCATTTCCGCACAACGTCGCGGTCGGCCGCCGACGTATTTTCTTGGACGTAGGCCGTAAAGTTGGACAGCTTCAGCACGATGTTTGGGTGCGCGCCCATCGCCCGCAGCCCGTCACACCACCGCGTCAGGGGCAACGCATGAAATCCTGTCTCGATTTCGCATGGAGATCGCAAGCTACCTGACCAGGAGCTGGAGCATGTAGGCATCGTTCCAGGCGGCCTTCTTCCGCTTGGCCCGCATGCTGGCCTTGGTGGTCTGGTCATGACCCACGAGATTGATCGCGATCTTACGCAGCAGGGCCAAATTGCGCGCCGCGGTGCGATCGCGCACGCGGCTGTCGTCTTCGCGGAACGTGACATCGAGCACCCAGTGCAGTGCATTCTCCACCGCCCAGTGTGCGCGGACCGCTTGAGCCAAGGCGGCCGGACTGTCAGGGCAGCTCGATAGGAAGTAACGGATCTCAGTCTCGACCTTGCGATGCGTGTTGTTGACGCTGCGGATGCTTTCAACCGCCAGCACGCTGCGCAGGCCCGGCCAGCCGCTCAGGGCGTCCAGGCTCGCTGCCTCGGTGCTGGCGAATACCCGGCGACGAACCAAGCGGCCATGCGTGTCGTCGAACGCGTCGCAATCAGCCCGCCCAGGCGCGCCGCGGCGAAAGCAGTGCTGCTCGAAATGCTCCACCACCGCCTTGTGGGCCAGTTTGTGATTGCCCTTCAGCGTCAGCAGGTAATCGCCGCCACGTGCCAGGATCTTCTCGGCAATCGCGGTCTGGCAGCCCATCGCATCCAGGGTGACAATGCTGTTCTGCAATGCCAACTGGTCCAGCAGGTCCGGCACGGCGGTGATCTCGTTGGACTTGCCGTCGACGCAGCGCTGGCCCAGCACCAGGCCTTGCTCGCCGGCCCAAGCGCTGACCACGTGCAGCGGCGACTGCTCCCGCCCCTGGTCGAACGAGCGCCGGATCGTCTTGCCGTCGATGGCGACCACCTCGCGCTCGAACCTCGCCGCGAGCGAGCCGACCCAGGCGGTGAACCCGGCCTCGAAGGCGTCGGGGTCGATCAGCATGAACACGCGGCGGAAGGTGTCATGCGAGGCAATGCCGTTCGGCAACTCCAGGAAGGTCTTGAGCCAAGTCAGCTTGCTGCGGCCATACAGCGCAATGTCGTCCCAGCTTTCGGCACAAGCGATCACCGCGGACACCGCAATCACCAGGATGTCGAGCAGGCGGTGCTCGACCTTGCCAGAGCAGCGCGGATCCTCGACCGCGCCGAAGTAACGCACCAAGTTCTCGATCGACATGCTCCACGTCCTCGCCACCGCGAGGGCACGTCATCGAACGTCAGCACCGCGCAGGCTAGAGGAATTTCATGCGTTGCCCCTGATGACTATGAAAAATATACAAGCGTTAAATCGAATTTAGCACTAACATTTTTGTGACTCGATGAAGGAAATTTTTATATTGTTGTGCATCCGAATGAGTTGGTTTGTGATCAGCGCGTGACTCGATTAAAAGCGCGCTGGCGTGTGAACAAACGCCCAACCAGGACCCCACTGGAATTCGGTCTAACGCGATAATTCTATGTAGAAAGACGCCGCAAGGGTGGGGTCCAGGTCGGCGCTGACCGAGACCCCGCTTACCTGCCATTTCCGACAACAATATTAGTATGTTGCGCCACTTTTTTGGGAGGGGTCCCGGTTCGGCGCTTGTTCACATGCTAGGTGCAACGGCGCGCGACGATGGTCACTCCAACACAACACCACGGATGGCTTTCGCTTAATACCAGCGGCCCTATGCCGTGACTGGTTTGGTCCAGGCTCGGGTTGCGATGGATCGGATGCGG
>CAXTJW010000256.1:0-5744 GCA_964244305.1 uncultured Acetobacteraceae bacterium | reverse complement strand
GTATCATCGGCCGAAACCAGATATGACCAGCCATGTTCGACGATGGCCTTGTAACGGCCCTCGATTTCTTCGACGGAGGGTGGAACTTCCTCAAACGTCCCGGCCCCGTGCAGCACGTGGTGGGCATAGATTGCCTGGATTTCGGGGATGTCAGCGAGGTGAGCCGGGCGAATTTCCATGAATCCGTTTTAAACGGCTATCGCAGACGGTGCCAGATGCGTTAAGGAATGCCTGCAAGCCGAAACACTGGCAATGACAGGTTTTGTTGGCGGCGCGGGTTAGCTGTGCCAACCATGGGCTGAATGTGTTATGCAGTTATCACCCATGTGTGGTTCGCTGCATCCAGGCGCGTCTGAGACAAGGAATATTTCGTGGATCAACCAGTCCCGACCGCTATCGGCAGCGACGCCGCATCGCCGATCAACACCGGCACGATCAGCCGCGACCGGCCCAATACGGCGGCGCAGGCCCGCCTGGCAGCCGTCATCGCCGTCGCACGCCATCATGGGATAGACCTTCACACCGAGGACTTCCGCGCCGCCGCCAATGAGACGACGCCGTCCGCTGCGTCGCTGGCGGGCTGGGCACGGGACCAGGGTTTGTCCGCCCGGGCGGAGCGGTTCCGCTGGAAACAGCTTTTTAAGCTGCAGGGCAAGGAGTTGCCGGCGCCTCCGGTCATCCTGCTGCTGCGGGACGGCGGCGCAGCGCTGCTCGTCGGCAGCGACCCGGTCCGCAACGTCGTATGGATCAGCGATCCCGCCTCGGCATCGAGCGACGCCGTCGCCGTCGACGAGTTGCGGCTGTCCCAGGCCTGGAACGGCGAGGCGCTGCTGATCCGTCGTATGCGCGGCGAGGCGGAGGGTGAACAGCGCTTCTCGCTGGGCTGGCTCATGGGCCTGGTCGCCAAGGAAAAGCGGTCGCTGCGGGACATCAGCATCGGCTCCATCTGCCTGAGCGCATTGACCATTATCCCGCCACTGCTGGTCATGACCGTCGTGGACCGGGTGGTGACGCACCACAGCGAGTCGACCCTTGTGCTCCTCAGCACCATCCTGCTGATCACGACCGTGTATGAGATGCTGCTGGGCTACGCGCGGCGCGAGCTGGTGCAGGTCGTCTCGACCCGGGTCGACGCCAGGCTGCATCTGCATGTGTTCAACCGGCTACTGGGCCTGCCGCTCGACTACTTCGAAAAGAACCCGGCCGGGCAGATCAACTATCGGCTGATGCAGATCTGGAAGATCCGTGAGTTTCTGACCGGGAAGCTGATGGGCACCTTCCTCGACATGTTCACGCTGGTCTTCCTGCTGCCGCTGCTGTTCTGGATGGAGCCGACGCTCGCCTGGATCGTGCTGGTCTGCGCGGTGGTGATCGCGTTCGTGATCCTGGCCTTCCTGCCGGCGCTGCGCCGGGTGATCGGCAAGCTGACGGTGGCAGAGTCCGAAAAGGCCAGCACGATGGTCGAGACGGTGCACGGAATACGCACGGTGAAATCGCTGGCGCTCGAGCCGCAGCGCCGCGCCGAGTGGGACGCGCGCACCGCGCATGCGGGCGAGCTGAAGCTCAAGGCCGGCCGGCTGGCGAACTGGCCGCAGACCATCATCAACCCGATCGAGTCGTTCATCCAGCGCGGCGTCATCATGGTGGGCGCATACATCGCCATGCAGGACACGACGGGCATCGCGGTCGGCGGGCTGGTCGCGTTCATGATGCTGGGCAGCCGCGTGACGCAGCCGCTCGTTGGCTTGGCGCGGCTGATCGAGGACTTCGAGGACGTGCGCGCCTCCATCGGCCAGGTCGCCACGGTGCTGAACAACCCGAGCGAGACGGCGGCCATGCAGGGTGGCCTGCGTCCGAAGTTCCGCGGCGACGTGACGTTCGAGGGGCTGACCTTCACCTATCCCGGCTCGAAGCTGCCGGCGCTCGACAACGTGAGCTTCGACATCCCGGCCGGCACGATGCTGGGCGTGGTCGGCCGCAGCGGCTCGGGCAAGAGCACCATCACCCGGCTGCTGCAGGGCATCAACCGCGAGTATAGCGGCTTCCTCAAGATCGACGGGGTCGAGCTGCGGGAGATCAACCTTACCCATTTGCGCCGCAGCTTCGGCGTCGTGCTGCAGGACAACTTCCTGTTCCGCGGCACCGTGCAGGACAACATCACCGCCGGGCGTCCGGGGCTGACGTTGGAGGACGTGATCAAGGCGTCGCGCCTCGCCGGCGCGGAGGAGTTCATCGAGCGGCTGCCGAACGGCTATGAAACCTGGATCGAGGAGGGCTCGGCCAACCTGTCCGGTGGGCAGCGACAGCGCCTGGCGATCGCGCGCGCGGTGATCGCCGATCCCCGCCTCATGATCCTGGACGAGGCGACGAGTGCCCTCGACCCCGAGAGCGAGGCGCTGGTGAACGCCAACCTGACCCGGTTGGGCAAGGGGCGCACCATGGTCATCGTGTCGCACCGGCTGTCGTCGCTGATCGACTGCAACCTGATCCTGGTGATGGATAAGGGCACCGTGGTCGACATCGCGCCGCACCGGGTGCTGCTTGAGCGTTGCGCGATCTATAAGATGCTGTGGTCGCAGCAGAATCGGCACCTTGACGGCGGAATGGGCCGGCAAGCGCCGCTGGTGCCGATGCTCGCCCAGGGTGATTGAATTTGCATGATTGAGGCGGGCGCCTGACTGCATCCTGCCCGGCCATAAAATAAATTGGCGACGAAATAGCGATGGGCCGTGTTGCCCGCCGACGGAGGTTTCGATGGCTCAACTGACCCTGCGCAATTCTGCCCGCGCCGACGCCGCAGCGCTTCCGGGCCTGCTCGAATTCTACTCGCCGACGGCAGCGCTTGCAGTGACCCCGGTGCTGCACGCCGCGCGCGGCACTATTTGGGTCGTGGGCTCCTTGGCCGCCGCCTGCATCGCCGCCGCTGCGCTAATCCCGATCGACAAGGTCGTCACGACGCAGGGCAAGGTGGTGGCGCAGTCGGCGACCAGCGTCGTGCAGCCGCTCGAGACGGCGATCGTCCGGTCGATCGATGTGAAGGAGGGCCAGATCGTCCATAAGGGCGACATGCTGGCCCGGCTCGACCCGACCTTCGCCACCGCGGACGCCGGCGCGCTGGAATCGCAGGTGGCCAGCCTATCGGCCGAGGTCGATCGTCTGCAGGCCGAGGCGTCCGGCAAGACCTACCATCCGGTGGACACGAGTCCGGTGTCGCTGCTGCAAGGCGCCATCTTCCTGCAGCGCCAGGCCGAGCGCGGCTTCAAGAACGAGAACTACACGCAGAAGATCAGCAGCCTGCAGAGCCAGATCCAGCGCGCCATCTCGGACAAGAACGCCTATGCGGAGCGGCTGCAGGTCGCGGAGGAGCTGGAACGCAAGCGTATCGAGCTCGAGCGCCTGCAGGTCGGTAGCCAGATCAACCGCTTGGCCGCGACGGATAGCCGGCTCGAGGTGAAGCGTGGCCTTGGCAACGCGACCGGGCAGGTGATCCAGACAGCGCGCGATCTGCAAGCCATGGAGGCGGAGCGCGACGGCTATAACCAGCAATGGCGCGGCCAGGTCAGCCAGGATCTCACGGAGCAGGGGCGTAAGCTGAGCGACGCACAGGAGAACCTGAACAAGGCCGTCCTGCGCCGCCAATTGGTCGAGCTGCGGGCGCCGCAGGACAGCACCGTGCTGAGCATCTCCAGGGTCTCGCCGGGCTCGGTGCTGCAGTCGGGCGAGCAGCTCATGACCCTTGTGCCGGTCGACGCGCCGCTGGAGGTCGAGGCCAACATCTCCGGCATGGACGCCGGCTTCGTGCGTGTCGGCAACCCGGTCACGGTGAAGTTCGACGCCTTTTCGTTCACGCAGTATGGCGCCGCCGTGGGCAAGGTGCGCATCGTCAGCCCCGACAGCTTCGCCAAGGATCCGGACGAGAAGCAGCGCGGGGTGCAGCAGAACGCCTCGGCCAGCAGCGCGACATTCTACCGCGCCCGGATCTCGCTCGATGAGATCAAGCTGCATGATACGCCCGAGGGCTTCCGTCTGACGCCGGGCATGCCGGTCAACGCGGACATCAAAGTCGGCAAGCGTACGGTCGTCGGCTACCTTCTGAGCCGCGTGCTGCCGGTCGCAATGAGCGGAATGCGGGAGCCGTGAGGCCGTTGCTTAACGGGCGCGTGGCGTGACCAAGCTGTTCGAGCGCCTCCGCTCCGCCGTCTCGTCGAAGGCGCGCCTCGAGCTCGCCTATCGGCAGATGGAGGGCGAGCAGCGGCAGGCGGGCTTTGCCGTGATCGCCAAGGCCGCCCAGCGCGGCGATGTCGAGGCGCAGTATCGCGTCGGGCGCGCCTATCTGGACGGCAGCGGCGTGCCGCCCAGCCGGGCGATGGCGGCGCAATGGCTGGAGCGCGCCGCCCAGAGCGGCAAGATCGAGGCGCAGTCGACGCTCGCGGCGCTATATCTGACCGGTGCCGGCGGGGGGCAGGCGAACAGTCAGGGCCATGGCCTGTTCGCCGAGGCGCTGCACGGCGAGCCGGATTTCATCCAGGCTATCCGCTGGGCAAAGCCGGCGGCGGAGTCGGGCTCGGCAGAAGCGCAGGCGCTGCTGGCGTATGTCCTGACCTCGGGGCCCGAGGAGCTGCGCGACCTGCCCACGGCGGACGAGTGGTATCGAAAGTCTGCCGCCGCCAATTGCGCGCAGGGGTCGCTCGGCCATGGCCTTGCGCTGCTGCGGCACGCGGCCACCGATGAGGGTCGCCAGGCGGGAGCCGCCGAGATCGCCAAGGCCGCCGCGGCCAAGCTGCCGCTCGGGCTGTATTTGCTTGGCGTGATGACGGCGTCGGGCACCGGCGTCACCCCGGACCAGGCGGCTGCGTCGCAGCTTTATCGGCAGGCGGCCGAACGCGGCGTGCGGTCCGGCCAGGCACGCTGGGGCCTGGCGTTGCTGGAGGGCCGCGGCGTCGAACGCGATCCCGTAAGCGGCGAGAGCTGGCTGCGCCGGGCGGCCCTCGCCGGTGATTCGGAGGCCGCCGCCATGGTGGGCGATCTGTATGCCAAGGGCGGGGACCTGCCGCCGAACTACGCCGAGGCCGCCGGGTGGTTTCACCGCGCGGCCGAGCAGGGCCATGGCGGCGCCGCGCGGGCGCTCGGCATGTTGTATCTCACGGGGGCCGGCGTGTCGCGCGACCCCAACGAGGCCGCCCGGTGGCTGCGTATCGCCGGGGAGAAGGGCGATAAGTCCTCGCAGGCGGACCTCGCCAACATTGCCCTTACCGGCGGCGGCAGCCCGGACGACAGGGTGCGTACCCGCGAGTGGTTCGAGGCGGCGGCGGGCTCCGGCGACCTGGTGGCGGCGTTCAACTTCGGCGTCTGCCTGGCCGAGGGCGTCGGCGTGGAGCGGGACGATGCCAAGGCCGCGCAATGGCTGCGGCGGGCGGCGGACGGCGTGGTGAATGCGCAATATTGGTATGGCCGCATGCTGGTCGAGGGGCGTGGCGTCGACGCCGACCTGCACGAGGGGCGCGCCTGGATGCAGCGCGCGGCGGACGGCGGCATGGTCGACGCACAGGTGGCGCTGGCCGAGATGCTGGTGAACGGCCGGGGCGGCCCGCGCAACCACGCGGCGGCGCAGGCGCTGTTTCAGGCTGCGGCAGACAAGGGCCATGTCGGCGCGCAGTTCGCGATGGGCGCGATGCTCGGCGGCGGCCACGACGTGCCGCCGGACCGCGTGGCCGCCCAGGGCTGGTTCCGCAAGGCGGCGGAGA
>CAXTJW010000255.1:0-5748 GCA_964244305.1 uncultured Acetobacteraceae bacterium | reverse complement strand
GCTGTCGCCTGCCACCGGGCACGCCGTGCAGCAGCTTGTGATGGACGGTGCGTGCAGCTTTGCGGATTTGTCCTCGCTGTCGCTGGACCGCTTCGTGGGATTGGAACAGGACTGGGCCGCCATCCAGGGCTGGAACCAGGGCGTCGCAGAGCCGGGGCGGGAACAAAGCGCGTTGTCAGGTTGACGACTGGGGTGTCGTCGAAAGCGAGCACGTCGGTCAGCAGGCGTCCGCGCCCGTCGCGGCCGGCCCCGCGCAGGAAAGCATGGATGGGATCGTGTGCCGTCATGGCGGCAACAGCCCATCCAGCAACGCCTTGTGGAACCGGTCGGGTGCCTGGATTTGCGGCGCGTGCCCGAGGTCCGGGAACTCCACGAGCCGGGCGCCGGGGATCGCCGCCGCTGCTGCCTTTCCAAGTGCGGGATAGTCGCCCAGGGTTGCCTGAACGGACGACGGCGCCAGGTCCTTGCCGATCGCGGTCGTGTCCTTGTCCCCGATCATCAGCAGCACCGGCACCGCGAGCCGGCCCAGCTCATAGAAGACGGGCTGCGTGAAGATCATGTCGTAGAGCAGGGCAGAATCCCAGGCGACGCGATCCCGCCCGGTGCCGCGATACATCCCTGCCAGCATCTGCACCCAAGGCTCATACTCCGGCCGCCATGTCCCGGCGTAGTAGGTGTTGCGCTCGTACTCCCGGATACGGTCGGCCGTCGTGGCCCGCTCCCGCCGGTTCCAGTCGTCGACGCCTTGCCAGGGCACGCCCTTGGCCTTCCAATCCTCGAGGCCGATCGGGTCCACCAGCACGAGTTGCCCGACCTCGCCGGGATACATCAGCGCGTAGCGGATGCCGAGCATGCCGCCGGTGGAGTGGCCGATCACCGTCGCGCGGGACACGCCGAGCTCCGCCAGCAGCGCGTGCGTGTTGGCGGCGAGCTGCTGGAAGCTGAACTGGTAGCGCTCCGGCTTGGTGGATTTGCAGAAGCCGATCTGGTCCGGCGCGATAACGCGGTAGCCGGCCTGGCGCAGGGTTGTGATCGTGCCTTCCCAGGTCGCTGCGCAGAAATTCTTGCCATGCAGGAGGACCGCGACGCGGCCGTTCGGGACGTCGGGACCTACGTCGATGTAGGCCATATCGAGCGGCTGACCCTGCGAGGCGAACCGATGATGCAGGACCGGAAACGGGTAGGGGAACCCTTCCAGCTCGGCGCCATAGGCGGGTCCGTCATCGGCGCGGGCGGGGGTTGCAAGCGCAAGCGCCGCGAGGAACGCCAGGCAGCAGCGGGTCACCGAACCCGTCACCCCGGCGCCGAGGCGTCCACGCGGCGTAGTCCGGCACTGTATCGCCGCCAGTTCGCCACGTAGCTTGCGGCCGAGGCACGGAGCTTCTCGATCGCGGCCGGGTCGAGCGTCCGTATCGCCTTTGCCGGTGAGCCGACGATCAGGGAAAAATCCGGAAACGTCTTGCCCTCGGTCACCAGCGCGTTGGCGCCGACCAGGCAGCCATTGCCGATCCGCGCGCCGTTGAGCAGGGTCGCGCCCATGCCGATCAGCGAACCATCACCGACCGTGCAGCCATGCAGGATGGCGTGGTGGCCGACCGTCACATCGACGCCGACCGTCACTGGAAAGCCCACGTCGGTGTGCAGCATCGCGCCCTCCTGGATGTTGCTGCGCGTGCCGATGTCGATCGGCTCGTTGTCGCCGCGCAGCACCGCGCCGAACCAGATGCCCACGTCGGGTGCCAGGCGCACGCGGCCGATCACCTGCGCGTCGGGCGCGATCCAGTAACGCCCGGCCTCCGGCAGTTCGGGCACGTGGTTGTCGAGCGCGTAAACCGGCATGGGATGCTGCCTTAGTTCAAGAATTGCGTGGACTGATCGGCCATGGGCAGGCCGACGTAATTTTCCGCCAGCACCTTCGCCGCCGTCCGGGATTGCAGGATCATGTCGAGCTCCGCCCGCTGCCGGCGCGCGTCGAACTCGCTCGTGCCATCCTGCCGATGCATCATCGAGGTGAACCACCACGAAAAGTGCTGCGCCCGCCACACCCGGCGCATCGCCGTCGCCGAGTATGCCTCCAACCCCTCCGCGTCGTTGCGCTGGAAGTGGTCGACCATCGCCGGCGCCAGCACGGCCACGTCGGCGATGGCGAGGTTCAGCCCCTTGGCCCCGGTCGGCGGCACGGTATGGGCGGCGTCGCCGGCGATGAACATCTTGCCATGCTGCATCGGCTCGCACACGAACGAGCGCATCGGCACGATGTTGCGCTGGAAGATCTCACCCTCCTTGAGCCGGAAGCCATCGCCGGTGACGCGGCTTTGTAGCTCGTTCCAGATGCGGTCGTCGGACCAGTTGTCGACATGATCGTTGGGGTCGCATTGGAAGTACATGCGCTGGACAGTGTCGGACCGGGTGCTGATCAGGGCGAAGCCGCGGTCGTGCCGGGCGTAGATCAGCTCGTTGGACGAAGGGGCCGCGTTGGCCAGGATGCCGAACCAGCCGAACGGGTAGATGCGGAGATACTCCTTGCGCAGCACCTCCGGGATCGCCTGGCGGCATACACCATACGATCCATCGCAGCCGGCGATCATGTCGCAGTGCAGCTCCTGCGCCTGGCCGTCGCTGTCGGTGAAGCGGATCAGCGGGTCGCTGCCGACGTCGTGCACGCTGGTGTTGCGGGTCTCGAACATGATCTGCCCGCCATCATTGAGGCGGGCGGCAATCAGGTCCTTCAGCACCTCGTGCTGGGGATAAACCATCACGCTCTTGCCGTCGGTGAGGTCTTGCAGGTCGATGCGGTGGCCGTGGCCGTCGACGCGCAGCTCGAAGCCCTGGTGCCGGAAGCCCTCCTGCATGAGGCGCTCGCCCACGCCGGTCTGGACCATGAGGTCGATGGTGCCCTGCTCCAGCACGCCGGCGCGTATGGTGGCCTCGATCGCGGCACGGGAGCGGCTCTCGACGACGACGCTATCGATGCCGGCGCGGTGCAGCAGATGGGACAGCATGAGCCCGGACGGCCCGGCGCCGACGATGCCGACTTGGGTATGCATTGCGTTCTCCTGCGCGGACTTTGGAGCGGCCTTGCTTGGGGCCATGTCACGCCCGGCAGGCTATGCGGCGCCCATGGCCCTAGCAACCCCGGTCAGCGGCGCAATATGCCAGGCAGTTCGCAAGGAGGCGGCCGTTGCAGCGCGTTCAGGAAGTCGTCGCCGAGTATCCGCGCCCGCCACGGCTCGAGCCGGCGCATCGCCGGGTGCGGATCGTGTTCGCCGGCCAGACGATCGTTGACACCGACGCCGCGTGGCGGGTGCTGGAGACATTCCATCCGCCGGGTTTCTATCTGCCGATCGCGGCTTTCGCGCCCGGCGCCCTCGTTGCCACGGCACGTAGCAGCTTTTGCGAGTGGAAGGGATCCGCATGGTATTACAGCGTGCATTCCGCCGGCCGGACCGCCGCCGACGCTGCCTGGGGCTATCCGGACCCTACGCCGGCTTTTGCCGCCATTCGTGACCACGTGGCCGTGTACGCCGGGGTCATGGACGCGTGCTTCGTCGACGAGGAGCGCGTCGTGCCGCAAGAGGGCGGCTTCTACGGCGGCTGGATCACGTCCGAGCTGGTCGGTCCCTTCAAGGGCGGGCCGGGCACGCTGTTCTGGTAGGACGCCGGAGGCATCGTCTGGTAGGACGCCCCGGGACGCTCGTATAAGACTCCGCATCGCCCCGATCCGGGGCAACCCAGCAAGGAAACCTCGTTTTGGACGGCACCGGCCGCCTGCCTCCCGTGCGCGCCCAGGGCGTCGTTCGCCATGCCATCGAGACGATGCGCCTGGCCGGGCCGCTGGCGGTCGCGCAACTGGCACAGATGGCGATGGGCATCACCGACACCGTGTTGCTGGGCACCTTGGGCGGCGACGCGTTGGCGGCTGGCGGGCTGGCAAACAGCCTTTTCATCACCGTGGCCGTCGCGCTGCAGGGCGTGCTGACCTCCGTCAGCGTCCTGGTCTCGCAGGCCCGTGGCGCCCGACACGACGAACAGGTGCCGGCGTTTTATTGGACGGGCATGCTGCTTGGTCTCCTGCTGGTCATCCCGGCCTTCGCGCTGTTCAGCATGACCGAGCCGTTGCTGCTGGCGTTCGGCGAACCTGCGGAGCTGGCGCGCGATGCCGGCATCTATATGGATGCGCTGCGCTGGGGCGTGCCCGGCGCTTTGCTGGCGATCGGCTTGATGCGCGCCTTCCTTCCGGCTGTCGGCCAGGGCGGCATGATCCTATGGGTGTCGCTTGCAACAAGTCTGATCAATGGCGTGCTGTGTTACGGCCTGATCCATGGCGCATGGGGCCTGCCGGCGCTGGGCCTGCGCGGCCCCGCGCTGGCCGAGGTGATCGCGGTGTCGATGGCGGCGCTGAGCCTGCTGCTCCTGGTGCACGGCCGTCCGGCGCTGCGACAGTTTGTGGCGTGGCACCGTCCGCGCCTCGACGTGATGGGCGCCATGCTGCGCCTCGGCATCCCGGTCAGCGCGACATTCGCGGTCGAGGTTGGGCTATTCTTCGCGATCGGGCTGCTGATCGGTCTGGAGGGTCCCATTCCGCTCGCGGCGCAGCAGGTGGCGCTGAGCATCGTGTCGGTCTCGTTCATGATCCCGCTCGCCATTGCGCAGGCCGCCAACGTCCGGGTCGGCCATCGGATTGGTGCTGGCGATGCCCAGGGTGCGCGCCGGGCCGGCTTGGTGGCGATCGGCTTGGGCGGTGCGTTCGAGGGCGCGTCGGCGCTGCTGTTGCTGCTGGCGCCGGGTGCGGTCGTGGGCCTGTATCTCGACCCGGCGCTGCCGGGCAACGCTGCGACGATCGGCATTACTCTCGGCCTGGTCAACGTCGCAATCGTGTTCCAGGTGGCGGACGGCGTACAAGTAGTGGCGGGCGGCGCATTACGTGGGCTGGGTGACACGCGGGGACCGTTTCTGCTGGCGGCGGTGGGCTATTGGGGCGTGGGCTTTCCCGCGGCCTGGGTGCTCACGATGCGGGCCGGCTGGGGCGCTGCCGGCGCATGGTGGGGCCTGGCCATCGGTTTATTGATCGTCGCCGTCCTGCTGACCCGGCGCTTCCTGCAGCGCAGCCGCCTTGTGCCGGCGAGCGCTCTGGTGCCCTGATCGCTGCACTGCATTTCAGCTTAAACACCCAAGCCTGCGTCCGCACCGCACGACCCCAGACGGTCGGTCAGGCGGTTCTTCGGCCCGCCGGGGTCGTTGCGGCGTCTCGGCTGGCGCGACGAGGGACGGTGCACATCCCAGACTGGACCGCACGGTGCCGCTGGCCCAGTCTATCCGTCGAACAGGAGTTCTTCACATGCTGAAAATCTTAGTGGCGGGAATAGTGCTGATGCTTGCGAGCGTTCAGGTAATGGCAGCCGCGCCGTTTGATCAGGCATTCCTGCGCAGCGAGGCGCAGGGCAGCGCATACGAGCTGGCGATCGCACAATTGGCGCAAACGCGCGCAACCCGCCCGGAGGTGCGCGCCTATGCCGCGACCCTGGTCAACGACCATGAGAGTTATGGCCAAGCCCTGCGCGACCTGGCGCAATCCAAGCAAGTCGCGCTGCCGCCGGGCATGACGCCTGCCAGCAAGCAACAGCTCGACCGCCTGGCCCGCGTGCATGGCGACGCATTCGACACCGCCTTCGTCCGGGAGGCACGGCGCATCAATGGCAAGGACATCCGCACCTTCCGCGCCGAGGCGAGCCGCACGACCGATCCGGA
>CAXTJW010000254.1:0-5783 GCA_964244305.1 uncultured Acetobacteraceae bacterium | reverse complement strand
GAGTTTCAAAACAAGCACTCAGCGCCGAACGGCGTTCCGGAATGCTTGACCTCGCGATCATCAGGTAGGCGACGATTCGCTTCGGTCAGTTCTGTATATGAGCTACTCGCATGAATTTGTCTAGTATTTCCTGTGGAGCCTAAGTCAAGCACGAACCAACCTAGCTGCTGGACCTATTGCGGCTTTGCCAACGTAGCGTCCAAGCCTGACAGCAAGCGAGTGACGCGAGCTCGATTTACGCCGAGGTCAGAATGACCCTTCAAACTATAGGAGTACAAGATCAAGTCAGACTGTCCCTCTGACACTCGCACCACTTGGGCCAGCACGATGTCGGGAAATCGGAATACCAGGCTGCGAACCACATAATCGGCCCGTAAGCGGTCAGCATCCACCGCCAGTTCCTTGGTGCGCGGTTGCGACGCAATCACCTCCCTCACAATGGCGAAAAGCCGGTCGGGCGGCACATCGTAGCGGCGTGTCGGCAGATCCGGCACCAACGCAAAGCCCGCCGGTGCAGCAACGCAAGTATTAGGTGAGGTCGGACGCCGTATAATCGAGATATCGCCAGGCGCAGGCGCCGCAATCTCATCAAACATGCCACACCCCGCAACCATGAGCCCCAACATCAGCGCCAGCCGGCCGGCGAATCTCATCAGCGCAGCCCCGTCGACAATCGGGCCTTTGGCGGCGACGAAACTACGTCGGCCACCGTCACGCTACCGGACTCGGCCATTTGCAGGTACACGCCCACGTTCGCATGGCCAAACGTATCAAGCAGCGCTTTCGGCACATTCGCATGTCGCGCCCGTTGCGGCAGTCGGCGCGCGTCAAGCCAGTCCAGCCATACGGCCGGAGCCAACGCCCCGGCCGCGTAACATGTCCGCGTGGCTACATCGCCCGCCGACCGGCCACCGCGTGGTAGATCCACAAGACAACGACGGCGCCGACGACCGCTACGATCATGCTGTACAGGTTGAACCCAGTCACTGGCGCAGCGCCGAAGGTGGTGAACAGGAAGCCGCCGACGAAGGCGCCGACAATCCCGAGTACGATGTCGAGCACGACCCCCTGGCCGCTTCCGGCATAGAGCTTACTGGCGATAAAGCCGGCAATGAGACCGAGAACAAGCCAGGCGATGATGGACATTGAACATTTTCCTTTGCAAGCCGTTGGTAATGTAAACCCGGCATACATCGGGTTCACGCCACAAACGCATGCACAGTTCGGTTGTTTCCAGCCAGGGTCAAAATACCTGGATCGAAAGCCGCTCTATGCGCCGCCCCAGTTCATCGTCAGGCCACCATCCATCACCCAGGTCTGCCCAGTGACATAGTCGCCATCGTCGCACGCCAGGAACAGCACGACCCGCGCGATCTCCTCCGGCTGCCCGGGGCGGTGCCACGGTATGCTCTGCATGGACTTCTCCGCCTTTTTCGGGTCGTCCAAAACCTCCTGCGTCATCGGGGTCTGAATCAGTCCCGGCGCGACGTTGTTCACGTTGATGCGATCCTCGGCCAGCTCGCGGGACAGGCTGCGGGTCAACGAACCAATGCCGGCCTTGGCCATGCCATAGGGGGCACTGCCGGGGGTCGGCAGATGCTGCGCCACCGAGCTGATATTCACGATCCGCCCCTTGCCGCCGTTTGCCCGGCGCAGGCGGATGAACGCACGGGCGCAGAACAGCGGACCCATCAGATCCGTGCGCAGGATCAGATCGAGCATCGCGTCATCCATATCGGCGACCGGCATGCCGCTCATGCCCTTGCCCGCGTTGTTAACCAGGATGTCGAGGGTGCCGAGCTCCGTAGCACTTTCGAACAGGGCGGCGACCGAGGCCGGGTCGCCGACGTCGCACTGCACGACCAAGCCGCGGCGTCCGGCCGCCTCGACCAGGAGCTTCGTTCCCTCGGCGCCGTCGCGGTCGGTATGATAGCCGATGCAGACGTCCGCGTCCTCCTGCGCAAAGAGTTCCGCCGTAGCCTGGCCGATGCCGGAGTCAGCGCCGGTAACGAGCGCTATTTTGCCTGTCAACTTCAATGGATAGTCCTTTTCAAAAGGATCGGCCCAGCGAGCCGTATCGGCGGGTCGGTAGGTTCGATGGGGTTCGGGATCGACAGCGGGTCGGGCGGTTCCTCGACCGGCGCGGGATCATCGGGATCGCGCCCGGGCGGGATCGGCGCGCCAGGGGGCGGCACCGGTTCGGGAATTGGACTTGGCTGCTGCGAATGCATGGTTATGGGCCTCCCTTCACGCTGCGGCTCGCACGAGCAACACGCGTGAAGGGGCTAGGTTGTCAGCCCGCCGAATATTTGCCGACTTATGTCTGCCCTCGCGCCGTAGGATCGACGACGGAGGGCCGGAGGCCGAGGCTAGACCGACGCTACGGCGCTGCTCGACTGCTTAATCGACACATGTGCGCCGCGTGGTTTCGCCTCGCCGAGGTATGACAGCGCCTGCGAGACCCGGCGGGCGGCAAACCGGGTGCCATAGATGAACCGCATCGACGGTCCGAAGGTCGCGCTGCCCATGAAACCGACGAAGTGGAGGCCCGGCAACGACGACTCGAAGCTGCGATTGAGCAAAGGGGCGCCGTTTATGGTCGCGATATCTCCCAACACCCGGTTGAGGAATGGCAAGCGGCTCACCTCCGCGCGGTAACCAGTGGCAGCGACAACGTGGTCGGCGGTAAGGCTGATTACCCCGTCCACCGTGTCGACCGTGAGATGCACCTCGTCGCCGCGCGCCTCGGCACTGCGCAGGCTGCCGGTGTGGATCGGTATGACGCCGTCGACGCGATGCTTGATCCAGCCGGAGCCGGCGGGGGCGAACAGGCCGTATGCCTTCGCGTAGCGCGTGGACTGCGGCAGGAAGCTGAACGCGTACGGCATCTCGGACCAGAACCAGGTGCGCCAGCCCGGTCCCAGGCCGAAGTTAGGACGCCGCACCCGCTGAAGCACATTGCGGCGGACGCCGGGCTTGTCCTCGTTCTTCGGCTCATACCACTTGAGCGGGCGGCGCGTCAGCATGGTGACCTCGGCGCCGGCCTCGTTCAGCAGCGCAGCCATCTCGCATGCCGACTGCCCGGCGCCGATGACGGCCACACGGCGGCCATGGAACTTGGACAGGTCGTGATGGCCCGAGCTATGCGACAGCATCTCAGGCGGCAGCACAGCGAGGCTGCTGGGAATATGGCGCAGCGACACCAGCCCGGTCGCAACGACGACCTTGCGCGTTGCGACCTTTTCGCCGGTGTCGAGTGCAAGCCGGAAGCCATCGCCGGCGCGCACAACCTCGGTGACGCAGGCGCCATCGACCTCGCCGACATAGCGGCGCTGGAACTGCTGGCCGTATTCGGCGAGGACGTCGGCGCCGACCCGCAGGCCGATGGGCGAGTATTCGGTGCGGCCGGTCTCCTGATAGAACCGCTTCAGCGGATACTCATCGTTCGGCGAGGCGAAGTTACTGGCGAACGCGTCCGACTTGAGCGTCAGGCCCTTTGGCACATGATCCGTCCACATCGACATCGTCTTGCCAAATACACGGAACGGAATGCGCTGATGGCGCAACTGTGCTGCAACCGAGAGGCCGTAGGGCCCAGCACCAATGACGACGACGTCAGCCAAACGAACTCTCCTGATTGCTCAAAGTAAACTCATCAAATAAAACATGTAACAATAGCCATGGCTCGGACTTGTGTCCTGCGCCGTTACGAGCCCTTACCGCATACTATTTGGCAATCCACACATGATATCCGAAAGAAAATTGCTAACCCGGCCGGCTCTACAATAACAAAAATTTAGATAAATGTGGCAGCATGGTCGCGCCCTCTATCAACATGCTCGCTACTCTGGAGCGAACGATGCTGCCACACCATGCTCCGCTAACCTTGCCCACCTCACGAAATTTGCCACCGCATGCCGCTCGCACTCGGCATGCCCGCGTTCGCCATGTATGCAATAGTAACAACCCACCTGCGAACGTCTTGGGCTATATGGCCTAGGTCAGAACGCGAAATGGACTACACGCCTAATGCCGGCGGGCGACGCGCCAAATGGTGCCGCTGCCGTCCTCGCTGATTAACAATGAGCCGTCCTGCACCACCGTCACGCCGACCGGACGGCCCCAAACGGCATCCGCGCCAACCGCAAAGCCGGTGGCGAAATCCTCATACTCGCCCGTCGGCACGCCGTTCCGCAGCAAGATCCGCACAACCTTGTAGCCAGCCCGCGTCGACCGGTTCCACGAGCCGTGCAGCGCCACGAACAGGTCGCCGCGGTAGTCTGCCCAGGCGCCATCGGCCGGGTAGGCCGTGATGCTCAGCGGCGCCGAATGCGGCTGGATCAACACGTCGGGCAGCGCCACCCGCGCCGCCAGCTCGGGGTGCTCGCCGAGGTGGCGCGGGTCGGCATGGCCGCCGATGTAGAACCATGGCCAGCCATAGAACGCCGCCGGCTGCACCCGCGTCACGTAATCCGGCGGCAGGTCGTCGCCCAGGCCGTCACGCTCGTTCACCGCGCACCACAGCGTGCCGTCCGGCTGCATCGCCAGGCCGACGCAGTTGCGGATGCCGGTCGCGAACGGCTCGCCGCCATGGCCGTCGGGCCGGCCTTCGCTGTCCAATGGGTATTCGCGCACCTCCGCCCTGCCCTCCTCGCCGCGGTCGGACACGTTCGAGGCGGAGCCGACCGAGACGAACATGCGGCGGCCGTCGGGGCTGAACGCCACGTCGCGCGTCCAGTGCCCGCCCGTCGGCAGCCCGTCCACCACGACCTGCGCCGGCCCGGACGCCCGAAGGTCGCCGGATGCATAAGGATAGCGCACGACTCGGGAAGTCTCGGCGACATAGACGTATCGGGGCGCAGGGCCGGGCGGCCAGAAGGCGATGCCGAATGGCGATGACAGCCGGTTCGCGAACACAGATAGTTGTGTGCCGCGCAGCACACGGATTTGGTCTGCGCCGCTCTCGGCCAGGAAGACGTCGCCATTCGGGGCCGTCCGCAACGTGCGCGGCTGGTCGAGGCCGGACGCCACGAGGGTCGCCTCGAAACCGGCGGGAACAGCGGGTGCCGCGCCCGGCGGACGGGGCACGATAGCAGGCGAGTTGGCGGCCGAGCGCGTCTCATAAGGCTGCGGCAGCGACCCGGCGTCGACCCGGTGACGCTGCCCGGGGGCGTCTTTGGCAATGCCCCCCGCAGCGCCGCATAACGCCACAGACAGCAGCAACAGGATGCGTCGCATAATGACTCCTACTCGCGGAAACCCGCCGAACGTTGTATTGCCGATCCGGAAAGCTAGCCATGGGCTACAAAGGCGTCACCGGCCAAATGGTGCCGCCAGCGTTCGCCAGGCGTTTCGCACCAGCAACGGAGTCCGACCTTGCCCGCACTCGATAATCTCCCCGCCGCGCCTGGGTTTCCCAACTCTACCGACGCGCTGACACCGATCGCGACCTTCATCTGGGAACAGAAATACCGGCTCCGGCAAACGGACGGCACCCCGGTCGACCGCGAGATTGCCGACACCTGGCGCCGAGTCGCGAACGCGCTGGCGCAGCCGGAGGCCGACCCGGCGCTCTGGGCGGACCGCTTCATGGATGCGATGACCGATTTCCGCTTCATCCCCGCCGGCCGCATTGTCGCCGGCGCCGGAAGCGGCCGCCGCGTCACGCTGTTCAACTGCTTCGTCATGGGCGACATCGAGGACGACCTCGGCAGCATCTTCGCCAACCTGCGTGAGGCCGCGCTGACGATGCAGCAGGGCGGCGGCATCGGCTACGACTTCTC
>CAXTJW010000253.1:0-5827 GCA_964244305.1 uncultured Acetobacteraceae bacterium | reverse complement strand
CGCTCGACCCCTGGCGGGCGTTGCTGGAGCGACGCTGGGCAGAGGGCTGCCGCAACGGCGCCCAGCTTTGGCGGGATCTGCGCGATGCTGGTTTTGTAGGCGGGATGCGCGTTGTCACCGAATGGGCCAACCGGCAGCGACTGGCCAAACCGAACGCAGCGCCGGAAACGAAGCCGCTCCCTCGGCCCGCCACGTATCCGGCCCGTCGTGTGGCCCGGATGCTCACGGCTGACTTGCCGTCGCTTGCAGATCCCGACCGCGCCTATGTCGAGCGGCTGCTTGCGCTGTCACCGGCGTTGGCCACTGTCCGCGATCTCGCCAGCCGCTTCGGCATCATCGTTCGCAGCCACAACACGGACGCGCTTGCCTCCTGGCTGGCCGAGGCCGCAGGAAGCGAGCTGCGCGCCTTCGCGGCGGGCCTGCGTCAAGACGAGCAAGCCGTGCGAGCCGCCCTGCTGCTGTCCTGGAGCAGTGGTCAGGTCGAGGGCCAGGTCACTCGCCTCAAGCTGGTCAAACGCCAAGGTTATGGGCGAGCAAAGCTTGACCTCCTAAAGAGTCGCCTACTCCGTGCAGCATGACAACGAACTGCACCGAGGTTGCGGATGAGCCCTGACGCGACGCCGAACGACACTTGATCTTCAGGAAAAAGCGCTCGACCAGATTGCGCTCGCGGTAGAGTGCAAAGTCACACTGCACCTGCGGCGATGTCGCTCTGGGCGGGATCACCGCGACCGCGCCCTGTTCGGTGACGGCGTCGCGCAGTGATTTGGCATCATAGCCCTTGTCGCCCAGGACGTGCTCGGCAGGCAGGCCCGCGATCAACGCCTCGGCCTGGGTGATGTCACTGACCTGTCCTGGCGAGAGGATAAACCGCAGCGGGTTGCCTAGCGCGTCGACGACGGCGTGGATCTTCGTCGTCAGGCCACCGCGCGAGCGGCCGATTGCACGAGCTTCAGACCCCCCTTTTTGTCCGCCGCATGCTGGTGCGCTTGGACGATGGTGGCGTCGATCATGATGTATTCGAAGTCAGGGTCGTCTGCCATTGCGGTGAACAGCCGGTCCCACACCTCGTCCTTGGACCACCGGGAAAACCGGACGAAGACGCTGTTCCAATGGCCAAAGCAGTCCGGCAGATCGCGCCAGGGGACACCGGTCCGGGCAAGCCAGAGCACCGCTTCCACAAACAGGTGGTTGTTCGCACCGGTCCGGTCCGGGTCACTCGGCTTGCCCGGCAGATGCGGTTGCATCCGCTCCCACTGCTGGTCCTTCAACATCAGCCGAACCAAAGACATCCAACGCTCCCCGAAAAGGAGCTTGAACCAAACCAGAACTCTAAATGTCAACGCTGTCTAGTGCGGTGCCGACATGCAACGGGGCGGCACTGGCACGTTCACGCGGCCTCGTCGCCCCATGGCTCGCCGGCTCCCAGCCTCCGGGCCAGGTTCCGGGCGCAGGCGTCCAGCAATGCTTCCCCCTTGGCGGCAGTGGCCCGCCTGGCGTCGCCGGCGACACCGGACGGCGTCAGTCGGTCGAAGGTGGTGACCCGCTTCAGCGTTGGCAGCAGCGACGGCACCATCATGAACGCCGGGCCGTGCGCGTCCGGCAAGCGGGAGGTCTGCACCAGGTCAGGGGCCGCGGCCATCATCATGGACGTTTCCGCCTCGCAGGCGTGCATGACGCCGTCCTGGTCCTCCAGGATCTGCGCGGCCTCCTCGGCGGCCTCCATGAAGTAGGTGGCCGTGGCAACCGACGCAGCCAGCTCGCGCGTCAGCTCGACGGCAATGGCGGCGAGGCCCTGGATGTTGCCGCCATGCCCGTTGACGATGACGATCCGGCGGAACCCCGCGCCCAGGATGGACCGGCATAGGTCGCGCAGCAGCGCATGATAGGTGGCAAGGCTGAGCGTGAAGGTGCCGCCGAAGGCCAGGTGATGGTCCGCCAGTCCGCACCAAACCGTGGGCGCCACGACCGCAGGCGCCTCCACGGGCATGAGCCGCGCCGTGCGCCGGCACACCTCGGTGACCAGGATGTCGTCAACCCCTGTCGGCAAATGCGGCCCGTGCTGCTCCGTTGATGCGACCGGCAGCAAGACGATTGCATCCCGTTCGGCCAAGGACCGCAAGGCCTCGGCAGTCAGGTGGCTCCATTCTATGCTGTCCATGCTGGCCACCCCTTGTCGCCGCGCCCCATCCGAACGGCACAGCGCGACGTCCGGTAACCGCGGCCAAACCATGCTATTGCAGCGGCCAAAAACTTTACTGTCAAGTAAATCTCTCGGTCGTGGCTACGAAGGGCGGCGGCCGTCAGCGCCGTCAAGACGGAGCGCCCGAGGCCGCTTGTCGCACCTTAGCGCCCCGCTTCGCCGAGGCAGGCGCACCCTGTGCCGGTCCAGGCACTTCGTAGCGGCTCAGAAAGGTCAGGACGGCCTCGTCGATCACCAGGGCGGGCGGGGGCATTGCCTTTGCGGCCGGTCCGATGGCCATGACGCGCGGCCAGATCGCGAACTCCTGGATCAGTCCGAAAAATTGGTGGGCGGCGATCTCCGGGTGCCGGCAGGCGATCACGCCCGCCGCGTCCAGCCGACGCAAGCAGGCTGTAAACCCTTCGAGCAGCGGCTGCTTGCCCAGGCGGTAGAACTCCTCCGCAATCCAGGGGCGCTGGCGTGACTCCATGATCACCAGCCGGGTGAAAGCGACCTGCTCGGTTCCATCGATGAAGCGGACGATGGCTTCCCCGAACCCACGCAGGATCGCCGCAGGCCCAAGCACCGGGTCCAGGCTCGTGGACAGCACGGCAGCGCAGTCCCGGGCGATCTCGTCCCAGTGCAGCCCGACCATGGCCCGGAACACCGCCTCCTTGCTGCCGAACAGGTTGTAGACCGTCTGCCGCGTCACGCCCGCGGCCTCGCCGACCCGTTCCAGGTTCACGCCGTCGAAGCCAGCCTCCAGGAACAGCAGCTTAGCGGCTTGCAGGATCGCGGGAGAGGCGTTGTTGCCGGCTGGCCGGCCGGGCCTGGCGCGTGGGCGCTGGGTGCGTTCACCAGGTTTGGAGTGGGTCGCGTGGTGATCAGGGGTGGCCAACCTTGCCTCTCCAACAAATATATTTGACTCTACCGTAAAGAAAAACAATTCTGACCGGATCGGCCGCGCCTGCGGCTGAGGTCCCTCGCGTGGGACTCCATCGGCCAAAGAGGCACGCCATGCAAGTCGAGCAGCCGCACGACCCAGCCCTGCACGTTCCGCGGCAACTGGGGGTCGTGTCCCGGGCCGTGGCCTGGTATGGCGTCGGTGTGCTGTCGGTCGTGCAGCTGTTCTCGTTCATCGATCGCCAGGCCCTAAGTCTGCTGATCGCGCCGATCAAAGCCGATTTCGGCATGTCCGACACCCAAGTCAGCCTCGTCATCGGGCTGGGCTTCGCCATCGCCTACGCGATCGCCGGGCTGCCGATCGGTCGGCTGGTGGACCAGTGGTCGCGTCCGGCCCTGCTCGGCCTGGGCCTCAGTTTGTGGAGCGTCTGCACCGCAGCCTGCGGCTTCGCCGGATCGTTCATCCACCTGGCGTTGCTGCGATCCGGCGTCGGTATCGGCGAGGCGACGCTCACGCCCACGGTGATCTCCTTCTTGGGCGACTACTTCCCGCCGTCGAAACGCGGCATCTCGTTCGGCGTGTTCGCCGTGTCCGTCTATGTCGGAAGTGGCCTGTCGCTCGTTGCCGGCAGCGCCGTCCTCAGGGCGCTTGAGGGCGTGGCGTTCATCACGATACCGGTTGTGGGCGAGGTCAAGCCGTGGCAGCTCGTGTTCCTGCTGATCGGCCTGCCGGGCCTCCTCGCCGTGCCGCTAGTCCTGACCCTGTTCGAGCCTCGCCGGCAGCGCGGCGTGACCGCAGCCCCGACCATGCGTGGTCTTTCCATGGCGGAGGTGCTGTCGCACTACCGTCGTCACTGGCCCGCATTCGTGACGCAGCATGCCGCCAGCACGATGATGGCGATGCTGTTCTATGGGGTGAGCGCCTGGGTTCCGGAGTTCCTGCGCCGGACCTACGGCTTGCCGATCTCGACGGCCGGATTCTCCTTCGGGCTGGTGACGGTCGCGGCAGGCTCCCTCGGGGTGCTGTCGGGCGGCTTCTTCTCGGACGCTCTGCTCAAGCGCGGCTACACCGACGCGCGGCTGCGCGCGACCCTGTTCGCGGCGCTGGGCGCCCTGCCGTTCGCAGCCGCGTTCCCGCTCGCGGGGTCGGCCGGGCTGAGCCTCGTGTTGGTATTCGCGATGGTGTTCTTCACATCCACCATCTCGACCGCCGGCTCGACTGGGGTGCAGGAGCTTGCCCTGCCGCGGATGCGGGGCATCGCCGCCGCCGTCTACCTGTTCATCTTCAACGGCATCGGCTTGTCGCTCGGGCCGACGCTGTTCGCTGTGCTGACGGACAAGGTGTTCGGCGACCCAGTCCTGCTTTGGCGTTCCCTAGCCTTCGCCGCCCCGTCCACCGCGGCGCTTGCGGCTGTGTTCTCGCTGATTGGATTAAGGTCTTATCGCAACTGCGTGGCGGCCAACCAGCACGAACAAGCATCAATCGTTATTGGAGGCCACCCATGATCCCACAGCAACAGGCACACCGCGTCGGCGATGCCCGGGTCACCCGCATCCCGGAACTGCTGCTCCGCAGCTTCAAGACGACGGACCTCATCCCCGATTGGAAGACCGGCATTGCCGACCAGTGCGACGATTGGATGGTGCCCGACTGCCTGGACGCCGCGCATGCGCACGTGGTGGTCAGCACGCATGGCTGGCTGGTGCAGACCCCCCAGCACACCGTGGTCGTGGACACCGCGGTCGGCAACGGCAAGAGCCGCGCCATGGCCGCCTTCGACCACCTGCAGGAACCCTGGCTGGAGCGTCTGGCCGCGGCTGGGATCGAGCCAGAGGCAGTCGATTTCGTGCTGCTGACGCACCTGCACACCGATCATGTCGGCTGGAACACGCGCCTGGTTGACGGGCGCTGGGTGCCCACCTTCCCGAACGCACGCTACATCCTGCCGCAAGGGGAACAGGATCGCCTGGCGGCGTTGATCGAAGAGCAAGGCCCGGATACGCCCAAGACGGCCTTCTATGCTGACAGCGTGCTGCCGGTGATCGAGGCAGGCCAGGTATCTCTCGTGGGGCCGGACGGGGGCGAGCCGCTCGAGAGCTTCGTGTTCCACCCGACGCCGGGCCATAGCGCCGGGCACATGTCTATCAGCCTGGCATCGGGCGGAGCGTATGGGTTCTTTTCAGGCGACGTGTTGCACCACCCGATCCAGGTTTACTGCCCGGAGTGGAGTTCGGTGTTCAGCGAGGCGCCGGAACGTGGCCGTGCGTCGCGGGAGTGGGCGCTGAACCACATGGCGGATACCGATGCCCTGGTGTTCAGCTCGCACTTCCCGGGGTCGTCGGCGGGCCGGGTGGCGCGGACCGCGGACGGCTTTGGCTGGACGTTCGCGTGATGCGCCGCTGCACTCTCCTGCAAGGGCTTGCCGCGGCGGCAGCTCTGTCCGCGCCAGCTATCGCCCAGTCTGAGAAGGTCCGCACCCTGCGGTTCGTGCCGCAGTCCAACCTGCCGACCCTCGACCCCATGTTCTCGTCGGAGGTCGTGGCCAGCCATGAACGCGACGGCCTGGGCTGGTAAGTCCGCGGGCTGCTCCAGGAAGGTGCCCAGAAACCGGACGGTGCCGAGCTGGACGGCGAAGTCCAGCCGCATGTGCGTGCGGCGGTGGCCGGCCATGAAGGCGCGGTCGGCGTCGTCGAGGTGGAAGTAGCGGGCCAACTGCTCGGGGGCGGGTTCGCCGGCGTAGC
>CAXTJW010000252.1:0-5828 GCA_964244305.1 uncultured Acetobacteraceae bacterium | reverse complement strand
TCCCCGGGTTCGAGGCGCCGGTGCTGCTGGCCTACTCCGCCCGCAACCGCTCGGCGTCGTGCCGCATCCCCTACACCACCAGCCCGAAGGCGAAGCGGGTCGAGATCCGTTTCCCGGACGCGTCTGCGAACCCGTATCTTGCCTTCTCCGCTTTGCTGATGGCCGGGCTCGACGGGATCAAGAACAAGATCCACCCCGGCGATCCGATGGACAAGGACCTCTACGACCTGCCGCCGGAGGAGCTGAAGGGCATTCCGACAGTGTGCGGCAGCTTGCGCGAAGCCCTCGGCGCGCTGGAGGCCGACCACGAGTTCCTGCTGGCCGGCGACGTGTTCAGCAGCGACCAGATCAGCAGCTACATCGACCTGAAGTGGACCGAGGTGTATCGCTTTGAACACACCCCGCATCCGGTCGAGTTCGAGATGTACTACTCCGTTTAAACTCACGTTGGCGGCGCATCCGGTCAAA
The DNA here is from genome assembly GCA_964244305.1 of uncultured Acetobacteraceae bacterium. Classification (GTDB taxonomy): domain Bacteria; phylum Pseudomonadota; class Alphaproteobacteria; order Acetobacterales; family Acetobacteraceae; genus CAHJXG01. Next base: position 5,360 of record CAXTJW010000252.1, on the reverse strand, counting down.
GCCGGATGCGCCTTCACAGGTGATTTCGACAGGTGTTGCTTCGTCAAGTGGTATTTCCGCCACTACGCAGGCAGCAGTACGTATGTGCATGGTTTTTATGGTAAAACACATTTTCAATGCGGCATGAGTTGGGCAGGGTAATGGGCATGCAACAGATACAGACCCTCACTCGCCGGGCCACGCGCCCTTCTTTCAATGTCTTCGTTGCGTTGCTGTTGGGCAGTAGCGGCCTATGCGGCACGGCGTTCGCCCAAGCGACTCCGCCAGCGCAAACCGAGACGCCGGGCAACCCGGCCGTGACGCCGCCCGCCGACAAGCCCTACGTCGCGCCGGCCAACTTCGGCGAGTGGGCCAGCGGCATCAAGCTCGGCTTCCAGGGCGACGCCGGCATCGTCGGCAACTTTTCCGACCCGCGCAGCCATCGCAACTTCGGTCGGCTGTTCGACGACAATTCGAACCGCCCGGTGCTGAACCAATTCCTCGCGACCATCGAGCGCGACGTGGACCCGAAGGCCACCAGCCCCGATGTCGGCTTCAAGCTCCAGGCGATGTATGGATCGGACGCCCGCATCGTCCACACTCTCGGCGTATTCGACCAACTCATCCACGACCGCAACCAGCTTGATATCGTCGAGGCCAACATCTCCGTCCGGCTGCCCGACATCTTCGCCAACGGCCTCGACATCAAGGCCGGCATCTATCCGACGCCGCTCGGTGCCGAGCTGATCGACCCCAAGACCAACGCGTTCTACTCGCACTCCTACATCTTCAACTATGGGCTACCTTACAAGCATACGGGCGCGCTGGCGACCGCACATGTGTCGGACCTGATCGACCTGTATTTCGGCGTGGACAGCGGGACCAACGTCGCGGTCGGCTACGGCTCCGGCGACAACAACAACCGGCCCGGCGGCATTGCCGGCATCGGCTTCAACATAATGGACGGCAAGCTGACGGTCCTAGCACTCAGCCACATGGGACCGGAAGATTCGAAGCGCAACACACCATTCGCCAACAGCGCGATGCGCTATTACAACGACCTGGTCGTGACCTGGAAGACGACCGACAAGCTGACGTTGGTAACCGAAGTCAACTACGTGCGCGATGACGGCTTCCGTGCCGAGGCTTACGGCATTGCGCAGTATGCGAACTTTGCGCTTTCGGACACCATCACGCTGAACGGCCGTGCCGAGGTCTTCCGGGACAACAGCAACTTCTTTGTCCTCAATCCCCAGGGATCGCTCGACTACGTAGCGACCGAACGCGGCACGTCCGCCAACATCTTCACCGCGGCGAAGCCGACGACCTATGGCGAGCTCACCGCCGGCTTCACCTATAAGCCGAGCTGGACGCCATCGCAGCTCAGCACGCTGCTGATCCGGCCTGAAGTCCGATATGACCAGACGCTGAACAATTCGCGCGCCTACAATGACAACAAGGACCGCGGCTACGTGACCCTCGCGGCCGACGTGATCGTCGGCTTCTAGGCGAAAGCGCCAGCCTCCCGTATTGCTGCCCGGCATGCGGGAGGTCGCGCTCTATCCGGCGGTAAAGCGCTTCCTGGCGGCCCAGGGCTTCGAGGTCAAAGGCGAAGTCTGTGGCTGCGACGTGGTGGGGGTGCGCGAGGGCGAGCCCGCCATGTTGGTGATCCTGGAGCTGAAGCGCGGGCTCACGCTCGACTTGGTGCTGCAGGGCGTGGACCGCCTCGCCTGCGCCGACGAGGTCTGGCTTGCGGTTCCCGCCACAAGGCGCGGCCGGGATCGCGACCGGCGTGCCCGGGCGTTGTGCCGGCTGGTCGGCCTTGGGCTGCTCGCGGTCCACCCTGCGCGCGGCGACGTCGAGGTGCTCGCCGAACCCGGGCCGTATCGTCCCCGCGCCAATCTGCGCCGCCGCCGGTCGCTACTCACCGAGCACCGGGCGCGCAAAGGCGATCCATCGCCGGGCGGCACCCGGGGCGAGCCGATCGTGACTGCATACCGGCAACAGGCGCTGGCCTGCGCCGCCGGGCTGGTGGCTGGGCCGTTGCGTCCGCGCGACCTCGCGGCGATCGCACCGCAGGCGGGCAAGATTCTGCTGCGGGATGTTTATGGCTGGTTCACACGGGTCGAGCGTGGGGTTTATGGGCTTAATGCGGCCGGTCAGGCAGCCCTATCGCGCTGGGGTGCAGGCTGCGCTCCCGACGGGCCTTAGCGTTAGCAAGTCGGACAATACAGAAAGTCGACCGTGCTGTGGCGCGCCCTGAGGGATTCGAACCCCCGACATGCGGATTAGAAGGCCGCCGCTCTATCCAACTGAGCTAAGGGCGCGTTGTGCCGATCGTACAACAGATCACTCTACCAATCCCTTAATGGGTCCAGTTCTCAGCCCGGCCATAGCGGAAATTGTCGGCGTAGGCCTTTGGCTTGATCGGCCGAGCCGTGGGCGGCACTTCGAGGTCGTACGAAATACCGTGCTTGTCGGCGTAGGCAACGGCGTCGGCCGAGTTGTCGAACCGCAGGCGCACTTGGCCCAGCGTGTCGCTGCTGCCCCACCAGCCCATCAGCGGATCGTTCTTTTCGCGCTCGGTCGGCTGGAACTCCAGCACCCAGTTGCCCGCTCCGGTCAGGCCGGACTGGGTGGCGGTCTTCGGACGCTGGAAGATGCGGGCACGCATGACTTGATCCCTCGATGTAGTTGGTCGGGGCGCCCGGACTCGAACCGGGGGCCTCTTGTACCCAAAACAAGCGCGCTACCAGGCTGCGCCACGCCCCGAACCGGAATGCAACCTAGGTTCCAGGCCGGCACAGCGCAAGGCATTGCATATCTTGGCGTTAAGGCGCGTTGCCGAAGATGCGGCTCTGCACCTTGTCGCCGGGCCGGATATCCAGCCGCTTCGCCGTCCCGGCCGCCAGTTCCAGCGTCGCGCGGACCGGCCCGTGGCTCTCGATAATGGCAAGGCTGCCCGGCACGGTATCCTCGGCGATGCGGCGGACCGTCCCGTCGGCGTTGATGAACACCATGTCGAGCGGGCTGACGGTGTTGCGCATCCACATGCTGCTGTCGCGCGGCGTCCCCCAATCGAACAGCATGCCGCCATCCGCGGGCACGCTGCGCCGGAACATCAGGCCGGTCGTCTGCTGCGCGGGCTCCAACGCCATCTCGACCTGGAAGTCATGCCGCTGTCCGTCCCGTGTCGTAATCGACAGCGGCTCCTTTGGCAACTCGGGCTGTGCGGTCGTTTGCGCTTGGGCCATGAACGGTAACATGAACAATACAATCAAAAGTCTACGGCGAAACATCAATGTTGCTCCAAAAGCGCCTGGATCGCGAGCTGCTTGACCTGCTCGCGCACCGGACCGGGCCGCGGCGCGTCGCGGATCGTCGTGAACCAATGGTCCGGCGGGTTGCGCCCGGCCGCACGGTTGTAAATAAGCGCGCGCAATACGGCCTCGGCTGCCGGTGTCGTGCGGTCCGGGATGGGGATATCGTTCAGGGTCGCCCAAACCCCCGCCCAGCACCGCCCGACCGTGTAGGGGTTGTAGCCGCCGCCACCGGTGACAATCAGCCGCGGCGCCCGGTCGCGTATCGCATCGACGACGGCCCAGTGCGCATTGTTCGATAACGACAATCGGGCCAACGGATCCTCTTCCAGAGCGTCGGCGCCACATTGCAGGAAGATGGCTTGCGGCCGATGAGCGGCGATCAACGGCAGGATCGCCCGCTGCAGCAGCCAGTCCATCTCGCTATCGTTGAAGCCCTGCGGCACCGGCAGGTTACGGGCGACGCCGCCGGCGCGGTCCGTCGCGAGCCCGGTGAACGGCCAGCGCCCGGCCTCGTGCACGCTGATGGTCAGCACGCGCGGGTCGTCATGGAACGCGTCCTGCACGCCGTCGCCGTGATGGGCGTCGATGTCGAGATAGACGATGCGGTCCAGCCCCTGGTCGAGCCAAGCGAGGATGCCAAGCACCGGGTCGTTCAGGTAGCAGAACCCGCTCGCGCGGTCGGGTCGGCCGTGATGCGTGCCGCCGCCGGGGCAATGCACGATGCCGCCCTCGGCCGTGATCGCCGCCGAGAGCATGACGCCACCGGCCGAGGTCATCGGGCGGCGGAAAATCTCCGCATAGACCGGGTTGCCCTCCGCCCCGATGCGGTAGCGGGCGCGGTCCTCGTCCGACACGGCCTGCGTCGCCTCGGCACGCTCCAGGGCGGCGACATAATCGGGCGTATGGAACCGGGTGACGGCCGCCAACTCGGCCATCGGGGCCGTGACGAACGCCTCATCCGGCAACCATCCCATCGCCCGGCACAAATCGGTGCAGGTCGTCACCCGGGGGATCGCCAATGGATGGGTGACGCCATACGTGGACCGGCGATAGATCTCGCTGCCCACATAGACCGGACGTCGAAGCGGGGAGGGTCGCAGCCGCGGGTCGTGCAGCACAGTCAGTCCCGCTGCGGCATGCCATGCGGGACGACGGTGCTGATGATGCTTTGGTCCAGCGCCTCGTAGCCGGCATAGTCGATCGTGGCGTACAGCTCGGCCCGGGTCTGCATCTGGTCGATGACGTTCTGCGTGCCCCCGTCGCGGCGGATTGCCGCATACAGGCGCTCCGACGCCTTGGCCGAGACGCGCATCGAGCTCACGGGCCAGATGACCATGCGGTAGCCCATGGCCTCGAACTCGGCGGCGGTGAAGAACGGCGTGCGGCCGAACTCCGTCATGTTGGCGAGCAGCGGCACTCCCGGCATGCGGGCGGCGAACTCGCGGAACATTTCGGCGGAGTATAGCGCCTCGGGGAAGATCGCGTCGGCGCCGGCCTCGACATACAGCTTGGCGCGGGCGACGGCGCCGTCCATGCCTTCGCTGGCGGCGGCGTCGGTGCGGGCCAGGATATACAGATGCCGCCGGGCCTTGCGCGCCGCCGCGACCTTCGCCGCCATGTCGTGCGGGTCGGCGAGCCGCTTGTCGTTCAGGTGCCCGCACTTCTTCGGCAGCAACTGGTCCTCGATGTGGACGGCGGCGGCGCCCGCATCCTCGAAGCTGCGCACCATGCTCATGACGTTCAGCGCCTCGCCGTAACCGGTGTCGCCGTCGACCAACACCGGCAATGCACTGGCCCGCGCGACCTGGCGCACGAAGAAGCACACCTCTTCCACAGTGATCATGCCGAGGTCCGGCAAGCCCATGCTGGCCGTCATAGCCGCACCCGACAGGTATGCTGCCGCAAACCCGGCCGCCTTCGCCTGCAATGCAGCCATGCCATTATGCGCGCCGGGGATTTGCAGGATCCCTCCGCGCTCGATGAGGGCACGGAAGCGATAGCCAGCCGGCTCGGTGGGAACGTCTGCGGCAACGAGGTATGACATGGGGCGGCTCCAGG
>CAXTJW010000251.1:0-5850 GCA_964244305.1 uncultured Acetobacteraceae bacterium | reverse complement strand
CCCCGTTTTAGAAGTCATGGCGCGGGCAGACGTTTGCGGTTTGGGCGAGCGACGCGCTGGACCATGAGACGGATCATGGCGAGGGTGATCATGGCCTCGGACACCTTGGGCAGCTGCTCGTAGTCCTTGGAGAGTCGGCGCCACCGGCCGAGCCAGCTGAGGGTTCTTTCCACGACCCACCTGCGAGGCAGCACGACGAAGCCCTTTGTTCCAGGGACACGCTGGACGATGAGCAGGGTGAGGCCGAGCAGAAAGCAGGCGAGCAGCGCGGCGACACGGTTGTAGCCGCCATCGGCGAACACCGCCTGCAGCCAGCAGTAGAGCGGCTTGATGCGCCGGAGCAGATCGCCTGCGCCGTCTGCGTCCTGGATGGAGGCAGCATGCACGACCACGCCGAGCAGCAGCCCTTGCGTGTCCACGGCGATGTGGCGCTTGCGTCCCATGACCTTCTTGGCCGCGTCGTAGCCGCGCGGGCCGCCACTCTCCGTCGTCTTCACGCTTTGGCTGTCGATAATTGCAGCCATTGGGCTGGGTTCGCGTCCAGCACCCTCGCGCAGCATGACTAGGAGGTGATGGCGCATGCTGTCCCACACGCCTGCGCTGAGGAAGGCGCGAGGGTAACCGTAAACAGTTGGCCACGGCAGGAACGCCGGAGGCGGCGGCAAATGCCGCCACTGGCAGCCGGTGCGCAGCAGGTAGAACACGCTGTCCAGCAGGCGCCGCATGTCAGTTGCGCGCGGGCGGCCTCCAGGCCTGGCGGGCGGGATCAGCGGCTCCAGCAGCCTGTATTGGTCGTCGCTCAAAGCCTGGCCGGACCCGTAGTCTCCGACCAGCGCGCGATCCGCAGGCGTCCACATGGCAATCTCCAGGAGAGAAAACCTCCTGAAACGCCGCCAGGGCCGTCCCGGTCAGCCCGTCATATCAGCCGAGCCAACCTTTCAAAACGGGGTCTTATCTTGGCTTTGGCCATTTTCGGGCCGCTGTCGGACCTGAATCGCTTGTGATGGAGCCTGGGACTTTCAGCTGAGGCGGTGCTGGCAAATCTCTCCTCGACATTGAGTTGGGAGCGAGCGGATGCCGGCAGAACGGACGGGCGACACGGCGCAAACAAAGTTGAGCTCCTGGATGGAGCCGTTCAGCGCAGCTTTCACCGCGCCCACCTGGCAGCGCGTGCTGGTGCTGATCGTCGGTGCCATCCTGAGCCCCGGACGACGCACCGTCGCTTCTGCTTTGCGCGTCACCGGCCTCGACCAGGATCCACGCTTCACCAACTACCACCGGGTTCTTAACCGCAATCGCTGGTTGAGCCTACGGCTCGCACGCTGCCTGTTTCGCCTCCTGGTCAGCACCTTCGTCCGCGACGGTCCCGTCGTGATCGGCCTCGACGACACGCTGGAGCGCCGCTGGGGGGCAAAAATCGCGGCACGCGGCATCTACCGCGATCCGGTCCGCTCTTCGCACGGCCATTTCGTCAAAGCGAGCGGCCTACGCTGGCTTTCGGTCATGCGGCTGCCCGACATGTCATGGGCCGGACGGGTGTGGGGCTTGCCGTTCTTGACGGCGCTCGCGCCTTCCGAGCGCTATGCCAGCCATCGCCAAAAGCGGCACAAAAAGCTGACCGACTGGGGCAGACAGTGTCTGCTGCAGGCGGCACGATGGCTGCCGGATCGCAAGATCATCGCGGTGGCCGACAGCAGCTTCGCCGCGATCGAGTTGCTGAACGCCGTGCGGCAACGCATGTGCATGATTACGCGCCTGCGTCTCGATGCGCGTCTGTTCAACCCGCCTGCACGCCGTCGGCCCGGCACCATTGGACGGCCGCGTGTCATCGGTAAGCGGCAGGCCACCCTGGCCAAGCGCTTGGCTGATCCCAAAACACGCTGGCGCCGACTGCAGGTAACCGGATGGTATGGACGCGGCGAACGCCTGGTCGAGATCGTCTCCGGCACGGCGCTTTGGCATCACCCCGGCCGTCTCGTGCCGATCCGCTATGTGCTGGTCCGCGACGCCGCCGGCGAACTCCGCCCGCAGGCGTTCCTGTGCACCGACCTCGACGCGGACCCAGTCGACATCCTGCGCTGGTTCGTCCGCCGCTGGTCGATCGAGGTCACCTTCGCCGAGGTGCGCCGCCATCTCGGGGTCGAGACCCAGCGCCAATGGTCAGACCCGGCCATCGCGCGAACCACGCCGGCGCTGCTCGGGCTGTTCTCCCTCGTCACTTTGTGGGCGCATGACCTGTATGCTGAGGAAACCCCGGCACCTCGGGCAGCAAGCTGGTACTCGAAGTCTCTGCCCACCTTCAGCGATGCACTGGCCCGGGTGCGCCGCGAACTGTGGACGCATCATGATTTCCACACGTCCACGGCTACGCCAGACCTCGTCAAATTGCCCCGCACCGCCATCAACGCCCTAATCAGCGCAGCCTGCTACGCCGCATGAAGGGTAGCAGGCGAGCATAGATAAGAACGGCAATCTCGAAACTTCGAGGGATCAGGCGCATTCGGCACGTTGGCCTTCCTCGGCAGGCCTACCGTGCCACGAGCAACCCGCGACGGGATGGTGCGTCGCTTGGCGGAGAAAACGCGATGACCCGAAAGGACGTCCTGGCCCACTATCGCCACCTGCGCGCCATTGCCATGCGCCACAACAGCGCCGCCCTTGGCTTCGTGTCCCGCCAGGCGGTCCTGGAAACCGCCAAACGCCTCGGGCTGGCGGAAGGGCGGATGCTGGTGGCCGGAAGCCAGGAGGAGATGACGCTTGTCTTCGACCTGACCCTTCACGCCGCCAAGGAGACCCGCTCACGGGCGCTGGACCGCTACGCGCGCGCAACGCCGCTGCCGCCCGGCTCCGACGAGGCCCGTATGCTCGACGCCATGCGCCATGCGCGCTTCTCGATCTGGCGCGTCGAGCGCCGGCACGAAACGGCCGGGCTGGTGATCAGCGACGTGCTGCGCGAGGCAGAGGAGTGGCTGATCGACGAGAAGCTGGAGGCGAGCGCCCCGGAAAACATGGCGTTCGCCGGGCGCGTCTGCGAACCCGACAGCTTCGCGATGACCTGCGGCGTCATCGTGCCGGTCACTCATGACCTGATCGAGGAGGTCACGCTCGACACGCTCGCCTGGCGGCGTAGCGACCTAGGGCAAGTCGCCCAGGATCCACGCTTCGCCACCGCCATCTACCGTGCCGCTCTCGACAGCGGCATCATGGACCATGTCGCTTACGAGTGAGGCTTCATGCCAAGCGAGGTTGTGGCCGAAAATGGCCAAAGCCAAGCTTATCAGGCTTAACCGCAGAGGCATCTTCTCAAATACCAGAGACCGGTCTTTGGTCCTACATAAGCCCTAGAGAGCCTGCGAACGGCGATCCTAAACAGGCAATTCTGGTAGAGACGCAGATTAATAATATATTATTCAAGCGTCTTTTAGCAAAGACGGCGCATTGCGCTGCCGTTGCCGAATTTGGTGTTGATGGCTTTGAGCCATATCTGCTCGAAATTGTGCTTGGAAGAGACCTGACCTGTTCAAATTATTATATCGGCATGTGCCGTGGTCTTGAGCCACCCATTGAAGGGCCATTCTCGTTCGAGGTTGGCGTCATCGAGGGCGATCCGTTGGACTCCTGCATCCATGTAAAAATCAGGTTCTTTGCCGACCTAGGTGCGCCGACCTACAGCGTCATCGCAGGCAAAAAGCTTCAGGATATCATCTCGCCTTAGCGCGATCGTGTTCCATACGGCATAGACGTACACGTCCTGCTCTAGACCGTCCAAGTCGTCCCAAAGCCGCGCTTCATAGCTGGGGTCCAAGCGCTCTAGCTGGACATATAGAGTGCGCGCCAGCGCCAGTGCCTCAGGGGGCACCGCAGCTGGCGCGCAAGGTTCATCGGTAGCCATTTTTGGTTTTCCTTGTGCAAATCCCTTGTGCCTGGTTGCGGCTATGTCAAAGGGATAATACGGCCTAGACTCCTGTTAGAACGCCGTGGAGCTGCGAACCTCCCTGGCCATGGTCAGCAACAAGATTTTTAGGTCGAGCGTCAGCGACCAGTTCTGGATGTAGTCGAGGTCGAGCCGCACGCGGTTCCGCAGCTGATCCTCGGTCTTCGTTTCTCCACGCCAGCCATTCACTTGCGCCCATCCGGTGATGCCGGGCTTGACCCGGTGACGGACGGCGTATTGGCCGACAACGTCGGCGAACAGTTTATCTGCCGCTTTGGTGTTCGGCGCGTGCGGGCGCGGCCCGACCAACGACATGCTACCCTGCATAACGTTGAGTAGTTGCGGCAGCTCGTCAATGCTGTATCGGCGGAGCCATCGGCCCACGCGGGTGATCCGTGGATCGTCCCGCGTGGTCTGTTGATCGGCGAGCAGGTCCGTCATGCTGGCATGCATGGTGCGGAACTTGAAGATGCTGAACATACGGTTGTCGAAGCCAATGCGCGGCTGCCGGAACAGCACCGGCCCGGGGCTGTCCAGCTTGATCAACGCTGCCACAACGAGCAACGGCGCCGTCATGCAAAGCAACAGCACGCTCCCGATTGCGCGGTCGAACACCGTTTTCTTTACCGCTTGCCAATCCTTGAGCGGGCGTTGCCCCACGGACACCACCGGATTCGATCCAATGGCCGTAAACTGCGTGCCCTCATATCGCAATCCCGCAATGTCCGTGGTCAAAAACACGTCCACGACAAGGCTGCTGAGCTGGGCCAGGATGTCGTTGATCCTGTCGACAGCGCTGAGCGACAGCGCGATTACGATGGTGTCGATCCGCTCGTCACGGCTGGCAAGAACAAGGGCGTCGACGCCGCCGCGTAGGGCAATGTGTCGCAAGTGGGCCGGAATGCGGGATTGCCGGTCATCATAGACTCCGGTGACCAAATAGCTGTCGGGTTGCGCCGCGAGGCGATCGAGGAACGTTGCGCTGAACTCGTTCACGCCCACGATCGCAATTCGCTGCAGCAGGCGTCCATTGCGGCGCCAGCTTTTGATCACGAATTGCAGCAGCACCCGGTGCCCCGCCAGCAACACGGCGCTTGCCACGGCGTAGGCGAATGGCCAGGCGCGGGAGAGCGTCGCTCCCTCGTGCAGCATAAATAAGCTGACGACAACCCCCGTCCAGCCGATCAGCAAAGGCAGCACCATGTTCAACAAGCTATTGCTGAGCTGGCCGAGGCAAGGCAGGTTATAGCCGTCGCCCTTGCGGATCGAGATGACGATGGCGCTGGATCCGATCCAAGTCGCGACGGCCAGGCTCCCGGTAGGTACCGTCTTTAGATAGAATTCATAACCACTGGTTGCGACCAGGCCCGCCAGGACCAGCAGCATGAAATCGACAGCCTGTATGCCGATGGCCAGGATGGGCCGGGATATCGTTTGGCTGGGCGGTGGTCCTTCAGGAAACGCCGAGGTGGCGCCGTCCGGGCTGGGTTGGGGTTGAGCCAGTGACATGGAGTCCGGCACACAAGCTTCCTTCCCTGCGAACGCCACATCGCGCCCAGAGACGGATTAAACGGATCCGCTACACGGCAAAAGTTAGGAACGGTTATGGTCCACGTAGGCCCAATGCGCCTCGGAGCCGGCGCTCATGCCCGCGCTGGTCCAAGCGAGGACACCTGCAAAACTGACGCGTGCGTTAGCGTGGACTTCCTACCCGAGGTCAAGCGACACATTGGAGATCAGCGAGGCTTCTTGTCCGCGAGATGTAGGCCTGTTTCCGTCTAGTTGAGCGCAGCATTGTACTCGCACTGTTCACAGTGTTGGATGCACGCGGGTTGTTTACCGGCTGGGCAGCCGGGAAAGGAAGGATGTCGCTTCTGGCCTCAGTGGGAATGGCAGGTGTCTACGACGTCGCCGGC
>CAXTJW010000250.1:0-5873 GCA_964244305.1 uncultured Acetobacteraceae bacterium | reverse complement strand
GCCCGGTGTCGCTCGCGGTGCTGGCGCAGGAGATCCTGCCGCATGTCACCGAGGTCCCGGTGTTCGTCGCCGGCGGCATCGGCCGGGGCGAGGCGATTTTGGCCTTTCTGGAGATGGGCGCGGCTGGAGCGCAGCTCGGCACAAGGTTCGCCGCCGCCACCGAGAGTATCGCCCACCCGCGGTTCAAGCAGGCCTTCATCCACGCCCGCGCCCGCGATGCGCTGCCGAGCGTGCAGCTCGATCCGCGGTTTCCGGTGATCCCCGTGCGCGGCCTGGTCAACGCCGGCACCAGCGCGTTCCTGCAGCATCAGGCGGCGGCGCTGGCCCATGTCGATGCGGGCGAGCTGACGCGGGAGCAGGCGCAGTTGTCGATCGAGCACTTCTGGGCCGGGGCGCTGCGTCGGGCGGTGATCGACGGCGATGTGGAGCACGGATCGGTGATGGCCGGGCAATCGGTCGGCATGGTGACGGCGGAGCAGCCGACGGCGGAGATCATCGCCGAGCTGATCGGCCAGGCCTGCCGCGCCATCTCCGCCCGGCACGACGCAGCCCGCTACTAGATGCAGCAGACCCGCCGCCTGCTGTCACGCCTGCGCGACATGATGGCACTCGGGCTCTCAATCAGCGGCAGCGGCGGCGTGCCGCTCGGCGAGCTCGCGACCTTGGTGGCCAGCGAGATGGTGGCGGAGGTCTGCACCATCTACGCCATGCGGCCCGGCGACCTGCTGGAGCTGGCTGCCACCCACGGCCTCAACCCCGAGGCGGTCGGCCGCACCCGCCTGCGCGTCGGCGAGGGGATCGTCGGCATCGCGGCGGCCACCAGCGCGGTGCAGAACCTGCCGGACGCGCAGAACCATCCGGCCTTCGCCTATCGCCCCGAGACCGGGGAGGATCCGTTCGCCTCCTTGCTGGCCGTGCCGGTGCGCCGCGGCGGCCGGGTGCTCGGCGTGCTCGCGGTGCAGAACCGCGCGCCCCGGCGCTACGCCGACGATGAGGTGGAGCTGCTGGAGACCGTCGCCATGCTGCTGGCTGAGTTGCTGGCTGCGGCCGGCGCGTCGGACGGGGCGGAGCAGGGCATCGGCGCGACCATGCCGCAGCAGTTCCAGGCGACGCCGATGGCGCCGGGCATCGCGATCGGCCCTGTGGTGCTGCACGGCGCCGGTGCACCGTTGCGGCGTCTCCTGGCGGACGATCCGGTTCTGGAAACCAAGCGCCTGGACGTCGCGATCACCTCAATGCGGCAGGCGCTCGACGACCTGATCGAGACCCGGCTGCCGACCGGCGACGGCCCGCGCGAGGTGCTGGAAGCCACCCGGCTGGTCGCGGCCGATAGCCGCTGGATGCGCCGCGTGCGGGAGTCGGTCGCGAATGGGCTGACGGCCGAGGCCGCCGTGCATCGCGCCGCCAATGAACTGCGCGACCGCATGCGGCGCATCGCCGACCCGTATCTGCGGGAGCGGCTGGCGGACATGGAGGACTTGGCGGGGCGGCTGCTGGCGGCGCTGGACGGCGAGGAGGCACAGCCGGCGATCCCGCAGGGCGCGATCCTGTTCGCCCGTCGCCTCGGCCCCGCGCAGTTGCTGGAGTGGCACGCCCGCGGCATTGGCGGCGTCGCGATCGAGGAGGGCAGCTCGGCCGGGCACGCTGCGATCCTGGCGCGCGCGCTCGGCCTGCCGGCTCTGGGCGGCGTGCGCGGCCTGCTGGCAGCGGTCGAGGAGGGCGACGCGGCGGTGCTGGACGCCGATGAGGGGCACCTGATCCTGCGTCCGGACAACGAGGTCCGCACCGCCTATGCCCGCGCGCTGGACACCCGCCTGCAGCTCGAGGCCGGCTATGCCGCGCAGCGCCATTTGCCGGCGCACACGGCGGACGGCCTTGCGCTGAGTTTGATGCTCAATGTCGGCCTGGCGCGGGAGGTCGAACACCTCGACAGCACGGGCGCGGCTGGGATTGGGCTGTTCCGGACCGAGATAGCGATGCTCGCCCGCGGCGAGATCGTCGATGTGCCGGAGCAGGCGGCGCTGTATGCGCGGGTGCTGGATGCGGCGGGGGACCGGCCAGTACGTTTTCGTACGCTGGATCTCGGTGGCGACAAGCTGCTGCCGGACGCGCCGCGGCAGGAGGAGGAGAATCCGGCCATGGGTTGGCGCAGCCTGCGGGTTGGGCTCGACCGTCCGGCGCTGCTGCGGCGGCAGCTTCGCGCGTTGCTGCTGGCGGCACAGGGGCGCACGCTGTCGGTCATGTTCCCCATGGTCGCGACCGTCGCGGAGTTCTGTGCGGCCCGGGCGTTGCTGCTGGCCGAGGCGGCGCGGGTGCGGCCGGCGCCGGAGCGGTTGCTGGTCGGCAGCATGATCGAGGTGCCGGCCTTGCTCTGGCAGCTTCCGGCCTTGATGGCGGAGGTGGATTTCGTGTCGATCGGGTCGAACGACCTGATGCAGTTCCTGTTCGCTGCCGACCGGGGCACGCCGGGGCTTTCCGGCCGCTACGACCTGTTGTCGCCACCGGTGCTGGACGTGCTGGACCGCATCTGTGCGGAGGCCGCGGCGGCCGGGGTCAATGTGGCGCTTTGCGGGGAGCATGCGGGGCGGCCGCTCGAGGCGATGGTGCTGGCGGCGCTGGGCATCACCAGCTTGTCGATGCCTGCTTCCAGCTTGTTGCGGCTGAAGGCGGCGTTCGCCTCGGTGCAATTGGTGGAGTTGCGGGCGGTGCTGACGGCCGCGCGGCGCAACGCGGCCGGCCAGGCGAGTTTGCGCGCGCCGCTAACGTCTTGGGCGCGGGAGCATGGGCATTTGGCGTGATTGGGCGTCAGCACCGGCTTGCGCGAATGGAGTCCTCGGTCGTTAGTCCGCGCTCTCGGTGGCTGGAAGTTCCGATACGCCCGGCACGGATCGCAGTTCCGGGTCCTGACGTTTCCAGACCGCTTGCGCTTTCGGGGCAGCAGGGGCGCGGGACCTTCGGAGAAGATTGCGCGCGGGCAGCTCGACAGCCAGGTATGCGACGCCGGAGCAGACGAACAAGGCGAGTATCGTGGCCATCATTGCGACAAGCTTTGCATAATCTGCGGTCACAGCGGGAGCGAGGGTGCTCGTCAGGGCGTTCATTGGAGCAATGAAATACACATGGATCAGGTAGAAGGAGTATGAAAGCAGTCCCAACGCATAGACTGGCGGGCTGCCGAACATTGCACCTAACATGCCTCGGTTTTTAGACAAGCAGAGCACGAGTGCTCCGAAAGGAATGAATAAAAATAAGTCGGGAGCTGACCAGACCAGCATGAGCAGCCAAAGACCGATGGCGCAAAGGCCAAAAAGGTCCGAATGCATCAAGTGATCATGACGACTTTCCGACAAACGGCATAGAAAGAGCCCCAATGTAAAGCCTGCCAGGCAACGCATGACTGCGGGTGGACCGTCCCAGATGTCGAATGCGCCGGCGTGGTACCGCCCATCGCTGCTGCCGAGCTGCTGAGCAACGATAAGCGTGGCTGCGACGCCAACGGCGGTCAGCAGGGCGGTAACCGGTCGTAAGTTCCCCGATACGCCCCGAGCCAGCCATGGAAAGACCAAATAGGCGGCGATTTCAGCGCTGACGGACCAAGCTTGGCCAACGATCCCATTCCCGAAGCCCCAGCTTTGCATGAGGGCGGCGTTGACGGGCAGATCGAGCCACGGACGGGAGATCTGGAGACTGACCCACCAACCGGGGTGCGGGTCGAAATCATGGTGAACAAGCCAATAGCTGATCACCATGATTGAAAGTACGGCCAAGTAAACCGGATAGATCCGCGCGATACGCCTCCAAAGGAAGGATCGGAATGCAGCGAGATCAACACGATCGGCGAATCTGGACCCATAGTTCAAAGAAATCACGAACCCGCTGAGAATGAAGAATAGGTCCACATAAAGGTAGCCCCGCCCGAGGAGCCTAAAGCTCATACTATCGATCGGCAGCGCGGGCAGAAAGAAGTGGTAAGTGGCCACGAGTAGCGCAGCAATGCCTCGTATGCCAGTAAGTGCTCTGATGTCGGAGGTCTTCTTAGCTGCCGAACCCATGATCATCGCTTCTCGTTTTTCAAGACGGGCGGTACCTTCGCCACGGCTTTGTCTATGCGGCCTAACGCGTTGGCGCTTGGGATGAGTGGTGTGGCCGGCAGGATGGCACCGCCCATCAAACTCGCTGCCGGTCGCGAGACGCCCACCTGTCCCAGCATTCAGCAGGCTTGCAAGTCGAAGCGTGACCAGTATCAGTCAAAGCGACAATTCTATTGCATTTGACCCGGCTTGCGTTTGGCCCAAAGGAACCCGTCATTGCGAGCCGGCTTCGGCGCGGCAATCCAGTGCCGCATGAGTCAATATTTGAGCGTGTGGCCCTAGATTGCCGCGTCGCAAGCGCTCCTCGCAATGACGGAAACAGGGGGCAAGGGGCAAGTGCGATTGCCTTGGCCAAGGGGAACTCCCGTGTTGACTGTCTTAGGTTTCCGAGGGTCACGATCAATGCCGAACATCTCTCAGGAGTTCGCTCAGCGTCGGCTCAAGGGCGGCAGCCATCCGCTCCTGCCCCTCCGGCGAGGGATGCAGCGCCGGGTTCGGCGGAACTTCCTGCGGGTCGGTAAACAGAGAGATATCCACCGCCCCGTTCTTGAGGAATGCCGTCGAGACGTCCCGATAGGTCACGTAGGGCACCTTGCCCGCACCATAGCGAGCAGCCAGCGCGGAATTGATCTCGTCCGTAGCCTGCAGCACTTGGTCGCCGCGGTCGCTCGGCAGGACGCCGACCAGCAGCATCTTGGTGGCCGGCAATCTATGATGCAATTCGGCCACTACCGCGTCGATCCCAGCCACTGCATCGGCTGCCGTCCCGGACAGCCAGCCGATGTCGTTGGTGCCGATCAGGATCACCGCGACCTTCGGCGCGATGCCTTCGACCTCCCCATGCATGATGCGCCATAACAGGTGCCGTGCCCCATCGCCGCTGAAACCCAGGTTGAGCGCGTGCCGGTCGGCGTAATAGCGCTGCCAAACGCCAGTGTAGTCATGCAACGACCCGGGCCCGGTCAATTCGTAGTTGGCCGTTATCGAATCGCCGAGCAGAACGAGATCGATCGATCTTGACCGGGCCTCCAAGAGCTTTGCTTCATGCCGCGCTTTCCACTCGGCATCGTCCAATCTTGCGGCCGGGGCGGCCGGCATGGGCGCTTTCGTCCTGGCCGCGATATCGGCAGGCAGCAAAGTAGCCACTAGCAGCATCCCTAATATCGTCAATCCAGCAATAACTCTGATGTGGAGGCTCAGTTCGCAACTAACTCATGGCAAGTATGTGCCAGGCCCCGGTTGTAGCCAATAGGCTCCGGACTGTAGCCGCTCCGGCGTGACGCTGGCCTCTGCTTGGGTGCGATCCCACGCTCGACGAATTGTTGCAAAAGCGCTGCTTCGGACCAAAACATCCGCGCTGACCAGCCCGTGATCGAAGGCGGCGATGGCTATGGCCGCAGATCGGACACCGCGATGTTTGTAATAGTTGCGTTAGTGTAGTATAATCATACCTTGCATTGGCATCGGCACGCCAAAGTCCCGGGAGGCGAGGGTGATGACCTCCAGTAGGATGAGCTCCGGCCGGATGACGTCCCTTGGCGGTCGTGATGCGGACGGCTCGCTGCACGGTGCCGCCCGCGTCGGCGCGGAGTTGCGCGCGGCGCGGCTGCAGCTCGGCTTTGCGTTGCCGGACATCGTCGCCGTGCTTCGCATCCGGCTGCACTTCCTCGAGGCCATCGAGGACGGCCGTACGGCCGACCTGCCCGTCGCCGTCTACGCGGTCGGCTTCGTCCGCAGCTACGCGGCGGCGCTCGGCATGGATGCAGCCGACGTGGCGCGGCG
>CAXTJW010000249.1:0-5916 GCA_964244305.1 uncultured Acetobacteraceae bacterium | reverse complement strand
ACCGCCTGGTTGGGCGCGCGGCGGTTGTTCTTGGCGATGGCGTCGGACAGCGCGAACGCGACGGAGGAGCCGTTGCCCTGGGTCACGTAGTGGACGCCGTCGTCGATCGCCTTGCGCAACAGGGTCAGCGATTTCTCGGGGCTGACCTCGTTGTCGAGCGCCACCAGTTCCAGCTTGCGGCCGGGCCCGGCGGCTTCGGCGGCGTTCGCCCGGTCGATCGCGAAGCGGAAATGCTGCTCGCCCAACTGCCCGGTTGCGGCCAAGGAGCCGCTAAGCGGGTCGATATAGGCGATGCGCACGACCTCATCGGCCCGCGCGGCAGGGACGGCGAGGACAAACGTGGCGATGGCAGCGGCCGCTAGGCGGTTGAGCATGGGTTTCCTCCGGCAGCGCCTCGTTGCGGGCACCATTGTTTGTGCGGGTAGTTTTCGGTCGCAACGGCTTGCGCGTCAACGGGCTTGTGCGACGGGATTTTCGGGCTGCCAAGATTGCGCACGGCGCGGAATTGTAGTAACGTTGCTACATCTCCACTGCAAGGAGATGATCATGGTAAAAACTTTGTCTAGCCGTGAATTCAATCAAAATACGAGCGGCGCAAAGAAGGCCGCCCAGGAAGGTCCAGTTTTCATCACAGACCGTGGCCGGCAAGCGTATGTCCTGCTGACGATAGAGGATTATTGGAGGCTTGGTGCTGCGGGCCCCAGCATTATAGATTTGCTTGCCATGCCAGGCGTCGAGGACATCGACTTCGAAGCGCCACGGATGAACCTAGTCAGCAAACCTGTCGATTTTACCTAAGTGTATGTTCTCGATACCAATGTCCTATCGGAATTCCGTAAAGCAACGGGTGGCAAGGGGGATGTCTGGGTGATGCGCTGGGCACTTAGCGTGCTGCCATCAAGCCTCTATTTGTCGGTAATGACGATATTTGAATTGGAGCTGGGAACGCTGCTCTTACAGCGCCGGGATCCCGCGCAGAGTGCAGTCTTGCGGGCCTGGCTCGACAATTACCTTTTTCCAACTTTTGCAAACCGCATATTCCCGATAACGCCCACCATCGCCCGGGTTTGTGCCCGGCTTCATGTGCCGGACCCGCGGCCGGAGCGTGACGCGATGATCGCGGCCACTGCGCTCGTCCACCAGATGACCGTAGTCACGCGCGACGTGGCGGACTTCAAACCCATGGGCGTGCCGGTCATCAATCCCTGGGAACCCCAATAATCCGCATCACTTGACCGCCCCCGCCCCGGCCGTGGCAGGATCGAGGCAAACCCGAGGAAATCCCCATGTCGCTCCCCCCCAACTTGGCCCGCATGCTGGCCGGGCGGCTGTCCGTCCCGGTCATCGCGTCGCCGCTGTTCATCATCTCGAACCCAGACCTCGTCATCGCGCAGTGCACCGCGGGCGTCGTCGGATCGTTCCCGGCGCTCAATGCCCGCCCTGCCCCGGTGCTCGCCGATTGGATCGAGCGCATCCAGGACGCGCTGGCCACGCACGACGCCCACCATCCGGACCGCCTGTCGGCCCCCTTCGCCGTCAACCAGATCGTGCACCGCAGCAACACGCGGCTCGAGGAGGACCTCGAGACCTGCGTTCGCTTCAAGGTGCCGCTCGTCATCACCTCGCTCGGCGCGCGGCCCGAGCTGAACGACGCCGTGCATTCCTATGGCGGCGTCGTGCTGCACGACATCATCAACGACCGGTTCGCGCGCAAGGCGATTGAGAAGGGTGCCGATGGCCTGATTGCCGTCGCCGCCGGCGCGGGCGGGCACGCCGGCACGCTGTCGCCCTTCGCGTTGATGCACGAAATCAGGGCATGGTTCGACGGCCCGGTCGCGCTGTCGGGCGCGATCGCCACCGGGTCGGCGGTTTTGGCGGCGCAGGCGATGGGTGCCGACTTCGGTTATGTCGGCTCGGCCTTCATCGCGACCGATGAGGCGAACGCCGCCGCGAGCTACAAACAGGCCGTGGTGGACGGCACCGCCGACAGCATCGTCTACACCAACCTCATCACCGGCGTGCACGGCAACTACCTGCGGGCGAGCCTTGCCGGCGCCGGGCTCGATCCGGACAACTTGCCGGTGTCCGATCCGTCGGCGATGAACTTCAGCAGCGACAAGCCGAAGGCCTGGAAGGATATCTGGGGCTCCGGCCAGGGCATCGGCGCGGTCGACGCGATCGTGCCGGCGGCTACGCTGGTGGCACGGCTCGTGCGGGAATACGCGGCGGCGCGCACCCGGCTCGGAACGGCGCAGCCGGCCTTGGCGCTGGCCTAATGGTGCGAACCAGACGGAAGCATCCGTCTGATTCGCACCACTAGCCTTTGTCTGGTGGACCGATTCACCTAACGTTCGGGACTCGAACGTCAGGATCGGACCACTAGGCGCAGCCGGCCCGACGCGCGCCGTTCGCTCTACCTCGCTGCGGCCCGTGCCTCGGCGCTGCCGAAGCCGCTTCCGTTGCGCCCGCGTGTCGGTCTAACCTACGGCATGGACGCAATCTGGAACGGCATGGACCAGGCGGCACTGGACCGCGGCTACGACGCGCGGGCCAGCGTCGATGACTATGAGGCCGAGATCGCGGCATATCGCACCCGGTCCGTCGCGGCACGGGCAATGCTGCCGATGCAGGCGGACCTCGTGTTCGACCCTGCCTCCGGCTGCGCGCTGGACTGGTTCACGGGTGCCCCCGGCGGGCCGGCGTTCCTGTGGGTGCATGGCGGATATTGGCGCGCGCTCGGCAAGGCGGACCAGAGCTGCGTGGCGCCGGGCCTGGTTGCGGCCGGCGTGCATGTGGCGGTGATGGACTACACCCTGGTCCCCGGCATCGACCTCGACGGCATCGTGCATCAGGTCCGCACGGCCTGCGCCTGGGTCGCATCGCACGCGGCGGAGCATGGGGCCGACCCGGCGCGGCTGTTCGTCGGCGGCTCCTCGGCCGGCGGGCATCTGTGCGGCATGCTGCTGGCGGAGGGTTGGCAGGCCGAATACGCCCTCGGCCCCGGTGCGATCCAGGGCGCATTCACGCTGTCGGGCCTGTTCGACCTGGAGCCGATCCGGCTCAGCCACGTGAATGGCTGGATGGGCCTCGACGCCGCCACAACGCAGCGCAACAGCCCGATCCGTCACATTCCCAAGCATCCCCCGGCGCCCCGGCTGCTGGCGAGCTATGGCGGTCTGGAGACCAGCGAGTTCATGCGGCAAACCGAGGCATATGCGGCTGCATGGGCCGCCGCCGGGCACGACGCACAGGTGGTGCCGCAGGCTGGCCGCAACCACTTCGACGTGGTCTGTGCGCTGGGCGACCCGCGCGAGCCGCTGTGCCAGGCGGCGGCCGCATGGATGCTGCACGCCGTTTAGGAGCCATTTCGCTATGCTGATCGCGTTCATCGTGCTGGCCTTCGTCGTCGTGCTCGGCGTCGGGTTGGGGGTGCGGACGGTGCCGCAGGGCCAGGTCTGGACCGTCGAGCGCTTCGGCGCCTTCACCCGGCTGCTGCAGCCGGGGCTGAACTTGATGCTGCCGATGGTCGAGCGGGTCGGCCATAAGATGAACGTGCAGGAGATCGTGCTCGACATCCCCGAGCAGGCCGTCATCACCCGCGACAACGCGGCGGTGGTGGTGGACGGGATCATGTACTACCGCGTGCTCGACCCGGCCAAGGCGGCGTACGGCGCGCAGAACCTGGTGCAGGCGCTGACCAGCATGGCGATGACCAACATCCGTTCGGTGATCGGGGCGATGGACCTGGACGGCGCGCTGTCGGGGCGGGAGGAGATCAACGCCAAGCTGCTGGTGACGCTCGACCATGCGACGGCGCCGTGGGGGGTGAAGGTCAGCCGGGTGGAACTGCGCAAGATCGAGCCGCCGGCGAACCTCGTGGCGGCGATGAACCTGCAGATGACGGCGGAGCGCGAGCGCCGGGCCACCGTCGCCCGAGCTATGGGCGAGCGGGAGGCGACCGTCACCCGCGCCGAGGGCCAGAAGCAGGCGACGGTGCTGGAGGCCGAGGCGCGGCTCGAGGCGGCGATGAAGGACGCGACGGCCCGCGAACGCCTGGCCGAGGCGGAGGCGCGGGCCACGCAGGTGGTGGCGGCGGCGGCGCAGGGGAGCGGCGGCGAGGCGCTGCGGTATTTCATCGCGCAGAAATACGTGGATGCGATCGGCAAGCTGGCGGCCAATCCGAGCGGCCGCACCTTGGTCATCCCGATCGAGAGCGGCGCGCTGGCCGGCGGCATCACCCAGGCGATCGAGGCGATGCGCCTCGGCCGCGATCCCGCCGGATGACGTCCGGCGCGATTTGGATCATTGCGGGCCTGCTGGGCTGCGCGGCCGAGATGGCGGCGCCGGGCGTGTTCCTGCTGCCGATCGGCCTGGCGGCGTGTGGGACGGGATTGGTGACGGAGTGGATCGGCCTCACTCCCGTGCAGCAAGTAGCAGCGTTCCTGGTCCTCACCGCTGGCCTGATCGCTGCCGCTTGGCGAGTGCGGGGCCGAGGGCCACGGACAGACAAGGTGAACGCCCCGGCCGCGGGCCTGATCGGCCAGACCTGCCGCGCGTTGGCGTTCGAGCAGGGCGAGGGCCGGGTGACGCTCGGCGATGGCGTGTGGCCGGCGCGGGTCACCGATCGCTCGGCCCCGGCCTCTGGGTCGTTGCTGGAAGTCGTGGGGCTGGACGGGACGACGCTGCTGGTGACTGCGCGGGACAAGGCATGACCATGCGCTGAATGCGCCGGATGGCATTTTTGTTGCATAGCACTGATCGCGAGCGGGCCAGGCACTCGGCCCAACGCAGACGGTATTGCAGCGGGGAGCTTTCAATGTCGACGAACAGCCAGGCCGTGCCGACGCTCGTCATCACCGGGGCGCATCCCAAGCTGTATAACCACGACCTGGCGCCGACTGCGCCGGAGGGCCGGACCTGGGGCGCATTCAGCCTGTTCGCGATGTGGATGTCCGACGTGCATTCGGTGGGCGGCTATACCTTCGCCGCCAGCCTGTTCTTCCTCGGGCTGACCGGTTGGCAGGTGCTGATTTCCATGCTGGTCGGCATCACCGCTATCTACTTCCTGATGAACCTGATCGGGCGGCCGTCGCTGCGCTACGGCATCCCCTATCCCGTCGTGGCCCGGATCGCCTTCGGCGTCATGGGCGCGAACCTCGCCGCCGTGGTGCGCGGCGTCGTCGGCATCGTCTGGTATGGCGTGCAGACCTATTTCGCGTCGAAGGCCGTGCAGGTTCTGGTGGTGACCTTGGCGCCGTCGGCCGCCGATCTCACCCACAACAGCATCCTCGGCCTATCCACCCTGGCCTGGTTCAGCTTCCTGTTCATGTGGTTTTTCCAGCTCGTTATCTTCCTGAGCGGCATGGAGCGGATACGGCGGTTCATCGATTTCTGCGGACCGGTCGTGTATGTCGTCATGTTTGCGCTCGCGGGCTGGATGCTGTGGCAGACCGGGTTCTCCAGCCTCTCGCTGCAGCTCAGCCCGCCGGCAGCGACCGCGGGCGCCACCGTGGGCGTGATGGCCAATGCGGCGATGCTGATCGTCGCCTACTTCGCGGCGCTGTTGCTCAACTTCGGCGACTTCGCGCGGTTCGGTAAGGACGAAGCCGCCATGAAAACCGGCAATTTCCTCGGCCTGCCGGTCAATTTCCTGGTGTTCTCGATCATCACCGTCATCGTGACCGCAGGCACGCTCAAGGTGTTCGGCCAGGCCATCATGGACCCGGTGCTGATCGTCGAGCGCATCGGCAACCCGGTGGTGGTCATCATCGGATCCATCACCTTCATCGTCGCCACCATGGGCATCAACATCGTCGCCAACTTCGTCTCGCCTGCCTACGACATCGCCAACCTGTATCCCGAGCGCATAAATTTCAGGCTGGGCGGCCTGATCACCTCGGTGCTGTCGGTGCTGGT
>CAXTJW010000248.1:0-5920 GCA_964244305.1 uncultured Acetobacteraceae bacterium | reverse complement strand
TGCGGGCCTACGTGGTGAAAAAGCCGTTCGAGGGCGTGCTGCGCAACCTGCAGCGGCGCTGGCAGGAGACCGACAGCGCCTGGGTGCGCGAGGAAATGAGCCGCTACCAGGCCGACAAGCCCTGCGCGATCTGCCATGGCGCGCGGCTGAAGCCGGAGGCGCTGGCGGTGAAGATTGCCGGGTTCAATTTGGCGCAGGCGGCCGATCTGCCCATTCGCCGCGCGTTGGCCTGGTTCCAGGACGCGGAGGCGACGCTCACGCCGCAACGCCAGGAGATCGCCCGGCGCATCCTGCGCGAAATCGTCGAGCGGCTGCAGTTCCTGGTCGATGTCGGCCTGGATTACCTGACCCTCGCGCGCGGCAGCACCACGCTATCCGGCGGCGAGAGCCAGCGCATCCGGCTGGCGAGCCAGATCGGCTCCGGCTTGACGGGCGTGCTGTATGTGCTGGACGAGCCCAGCATCGGCCTGCACCAGCGCGACAACGAGCGGCTGCTCGGCACGCTGCGGCGGCTAAAATCCCTGGGCAACACCGTGCTGGTCGTGGAGCACGACGAGGACGCCATCCGCGCGGCCGACCACCTAATCGACATGGGGCCGGCGGCCGGATTGCTGGGCGGCCACGTCATCGCGCAGGGCACGCCGGACGAGGTCGCGGCCAACCCGGACAGCATTACCGGCGCCTATCTATCGGGCCGCAGCAGCATTGCCATCCCCACGCGCCGCCCGGTCGACCCGAAGCGTTTGGTCCGCGTGGTCGGCGCGCGCGGCAACAACCTGAAATCCGTCACGGCGGACTTCCCGCTCGGCACGTTCACGTGCGTGACCGGGGTGTCGGGCGGGGGCAAGTCGACCCTCGTGATCGACACGTTGTATAAAGCCGCCAGCCGCCGTCTCATGGGCTCCGGCGAAGCGCCCGCGCCGCATGACCGGGTCGAGGGGCTGGACCTGCTCGACAAGATCATCGACATCGACCAGTCGCCGATCGGCCGCACCCCGCGGTCCAATCCGGCCACCTACACCGACCTGTTCGCCCCCATCCGCGACTGGTTCGCCGAGCTGCCCGAAAGCCGCGCCCGGGGCTACAAGTCCGGCCGGTTCAGCTTCAACGTCAAGGGCGGACGCTGCGAGGCTTGCCAGGGCGACGGGCTGATAAAAATAGAGATGCACTTCCTGCCCGACGTATTCGTGACCTGCGACACCTGCAAGGGCGCCCGCTACAACCGCGAAACGCTGGACATAAAATTCCGCGGCAAATCGGTGGCGGACGTGCTCAACATGACGGTGGACGAGGCCGTGCCGTTCTTCAGCGCGGTCAACCGCATCCACGACCGCCTTAGTATCCTGCAGCAGGTCGGGCTGGGCTACATCAGCCTCGGGCAGCAGTCGACGACGCTGTCGGGCGGCGAGGCGCAGCGGATCAAGCTGGCCAAGGAGCTCGCCCGGCGTGGCACCGGGCGCACGCTGTATATCCTCGACGAACCGACGACCGGGCTGCACTTCGAGGACGTACGCAAGCTGCTGGAGGTGCTGCAGGCGCTGGTCGTGCAGGGTAACACCGTCGTGGTCATCGAGCACAACCTGGAGGTCATCAAGACCGCCGACTGGGTGCTGGACCTGGGCCCGGAGGGTGGCGAGGGCGGCGGCCGGGTGGTCGCGGAGGGCACGCCCGAGGACATTGCCGCCAACACCGCCAGCCACACCGGGCATTTCCTCCGCCAGATGCTGCCGCAGGCCGCGCCGCGCAAGCTGCGTAAATCGGCGTAGGTGTGGCGGAGCCACAAGGCGCACTCAAACCGGCGGAACTCCAGGTCCGTTCCGGCCATATCGCAGCACTCCGCCTGTTCGACATCGCCTATGCGATCGATCTGCGCAAAGTCGAGGAAATCTGGGCGCGCTACGCCGGCACTGCGAGCAGCCGCAGCCGGTTGAGCGCCACCCCGGCCAAGGCGGTCGCGTTCGGGGTGCCGCCGGTGTCGCTCGCGTTCGACCCGATCCCGCTGCATCTCGGCACAATCGCCGTGACCGCGGCCGCCAGCGTGCGCATCTATGACTTCGGCGTCGTCGCCCTGGCGCTGCGGGTGGCGACGGTGGACATGAGCTGGCCGGACTACACGGCGCTGCTGAATGCCATGGACACCCATATCGGCGACGGCGGCGACGGCCGGCTGTGGGACGGCCTGCTGGCGCGGGTCCGCACGCTGTTGGCGGAGGCGCTGGTGCGGCCGACGGTTTCGGCGATCGAGGAAGACTACCTGATCGGCACCGTGCATGCATTCAGCGAGCAGCTGACCGCCGCCGCATTGCAGGATCGCGTCGATTTGGTGCCGCTGCTGTCCGGCGAGCAGCGCGCCCTGTCCGACGGCGCCCGGCGCGACCTGCTGCGGCAGAGCTATTCCTATTACACCGACGACCTCGTCGTGGTGACCTGGGACCGCGCCTTCATCTACGAGCCGCGCGGCGACTCCGACGTGGCCGACGTGCTGGAGGTCGCCAACGCCCAATTGCTGGAGATGCGCTACTACGACGAGCTGCTCGATGACGAGCTGCCGCGCATGTATGGCCTGGTGCAGACCACCCGGCGCACCGTCAACATCCTGCTGCCCCGGCGGTTCGCCGACCTCGCCCGGCGCCTGTATACCCTGGTTGCCGAGGTCACCGAGCTGACCGAAAAGGTCGACAACGCGCTGCAGGTGACGGAGGACGTCTACCTCGCCCGCATCTACACCTCGGCGCTCGACCTGTTCCGCGTCCGCACCGTGAGCGCCGCGGTGAACCGCAAGCTTGCGATCATCCGCGACACCTATACGGCGTTATATGACGAGGCGAGCAGCAGCCGGGCCGGGTTGATGGAGCTGCTGATCATCGTGCTGATCGCGGTGGAGATCTTGCTGGCGCTGGTCCGGCCGTAGGATAGCCTGCACGCGGCCTGATCCGGTCTCACGCCTGGCGTAGGGACATTAGGGCCGTTCGACATACAGCGGCTTCCCAGGATCGCGGTTGAATTCGCCATACAACGGTTTCGCGCGGGTCGGGGAGGCCTTGCGGCTGGCCGATTTGAGTCGGATCGGCCGGTCGACCGTATATCTTTTCGCGAGATAAGCCGAGAGATAGAGCAAAGCCGGCATCACGATGAGCAGAAATCCAGTCACGGCCAACGAAACCAGCATCTCGCCTCCAACAGGGGTCATGCAGCCATACCACGACGCGTCAGCCGTGGTATGTGCTATATAGACCTAAGATGGCGCGCCGCTTTGCCTAGAGTCGCTTTGCGACGACTGGACGAAGGTTCGAGGGCCGGAGCCTGCGTGCAGCGTGTTGTAGCCGAATGGGTGGGAAGCTATATGCCGCCCTAGCGATACGGCGAGGCATTCGGGCGTAGACCGGGTCGCCCGGAGACTGGGCGCTCGAGGACCGGGACGCCATTTGGAGGAGCTTCTCCGATGAACGAGATCATCACGACCCCGACCACGGTAATCCTGCTGGAGACGGAGAGGCCGCGCCTGCACAAGGTCATCCTGGTCAACGACGACTTCACGCCGCGGGATTTTGTCGTCCGCGTCCTGAAAGCAGAGTTCCGCGTGACCGAGGAGCAAGCCCAGCGAGTTATGATGACTGCGCACCAGCGCGGCGTCTGCGTCGTTGCGGTGTTCACGAAAGATATCGCCGAGTCAAAGGCGACCAATGCGACCGACCTGGGCCGCAGCAAGGGCTACCCGCTGCTGTTCACAACCGAACCCGAAGAATAATCGCCGCGAAGCCGGGGCCGATCAGACCCGGCCCCGCGCGGCAGCGACTGTGACCGCGAGCCGGTCCGCCAAGCCGCGTGGCGCAATGCGGGCGCTGGCGAGGTCCCGCCGGGCCAGCACCGCCGGCAGTGCGGCTGCGATAGCGTGCCTCGGCAGGCGCACCGCCCGTCCGGCCGCCAACCATTCCGACGCAACCGCGGCGACCTGGGTCCGCACCGCTGCAACCGCGACGCTGCCGGGATCGGCGATCACGTCATCGGCGCCGATGCCGTGTTGGGCCAGGATATCCGCCGGGAGCACGCAGCGGGATTGCCGGGCCAGCGCCGGAATGCTGCGCAGGATGCCTGCGACGCCGTAGCCCGCGCCTAGGTCGAGCAACGCGCCAAGCGCCGGGCCAGTGGCGCCGAGCGCGCGTCCGGCCGCCACGGCCACTCCCCCGGCGGTCGCGCGTGCATAGTCGCGGAATGCCGCCTCCGTCTCGATCGTGTCGGTTTCGGCCTCGCGCCCATCGACAATCGCCATCAGGTCGGCGGCTTGCAGCCGGCCGTCGTCCAGCGCATCCCCGAGCGGCCCGGCGACCTCGTGCCGCCGGCGCGCGCCCTCGGCGACCTCACGCCACCATTGCAGGCGGATCAGCGCCAGCATCGGGTTGGACACGGCCTCGCGCGCCCGGGCGAGCTCGTGATTGAAGGCATAGAGGATGAACAGCGTCTCCCGCCGATCGGGCGGCGCGAACAGGGCGGTCAGGAAGCGGTCGGGGTCGTGGCGGCGAACGATTTCGGCGCATGGGGACAAGGGCGAGGACGAGGCGGAGGACGGCATGCGGCGCAGTTGGCCCCGATCGTCACCCCGCGCAACCTTGACGGCCCGGCGGCGTCACGATCACTGTGCGCGGCCTCAAGAAAAGGATGAAGCGATGGCTTTCGAACTTCCCCCCCTCCCGTACTCGCACAGTGCGCTCGCCGAACGCGGCATGTGCCAGGAAACGATGGAACTGCACCACGATAAGCACCACCAGGCGTACGTCACCGCATTGAACGGCTTCGTCGAGAAGAACCCGGCCCTCGCCGGCAAGTCGCTGGACGAGATCATCCATATGAGCAACGGCAATTCCGAGATGGCGCCGGTGTTCAACAACGCTGGGCAGCATTGGAACCATGTCCTGTTCTGGCAGAACATGTCACCGCAGGGCGGCAGCATTCCGGGCAAGCTGGAAACGAAGATCGCCAGCGATTTCGGCAGCGTCCAGGCGTTCAAGGACGCGTTCAAGGCCGCTGCGGTCGGCCAGTTCGGCTCCGGCTGGGCCTGGCTGGTGCTCGGGACCGACGGCAAGCTGAAGGTCACGAAGACGCCGAACGGCTCCAACCCGCTCGCGACCAGCGAGGGCAAGGCACTGCTCGGCTGCGACGTGTGGGAGCACAGCTACTACCTGGACTTCCGCAATCGCCGGCCGGACTACGTGAGCAACTGGCTGGACAAGATCGCCAACTACGAGTTCGCCGCCAGCCAAATGGGCTAAGGGCCGGGCTCCCCTCCCGCGGTGCGCCGTGGAAGGGGAGTGCCTAGCTCGGTTTCACGTCGTTCGCGACGACCGGCTTCAGCACCGTCGTGATGGTGTCGCGGATGACGGTGACGCGAACGTTCGGGGCGATGTCGATCTCGATCTCGTCGCTACCCTCCTTCACCCGCTGGACCGTGCCGAGGATGCCGCCGGCCGTCACCACGCGGTCGCCGCGGCGCAGCGCCAGCAGCATGGCCTTCATCTGCTTGGCGCGGGTCTGCTGCGGGCGGATCAGCAGGAAATAGAACACGCCGAAGATCAGCACCAGCGGCAGGAACTGGGTCGCGCCGCCCAGCAATCCGGCAACGTCTTGGGCGTAGGCGGGAGAAATCAGCATTTTTGTCCTGGGTTGCCGTTGTTGCGCCGGGACCATAGTTTGAGGCCCCGGCCCGTCAAGCCATGGCGTCCCCGGCCCATAGTCTAGGACCTCAATTGGACATAGCTTTGCTGACCCGCATCGCCGACGCGCTCGATCGCCTGGCACCGCCTTTGCCGGGGCCGCCCGACCTCGCCGATGCCGACGCCTATGTCTGGCACCCAACGCCGGCGCATTTGGCGCCGGTACGGCGGGTTTCGCGGGTCGACATCGGCCTGCTGCAAGGCATCGAACG
>CAXTJW010000247.1:0-5975 GCA_964244305.1 uncultured Acetobacteraceae bacterium | reverse complement strand
CTGCATGTTCACCAACACGGCGGACGAGCATTTCATTCTGGATCGCCACCCGGCCTATGCGCAGGTGATGTTGGCCTCCCCCTGTTCCGGACATGGCTACAAATTTTGCAGCGTGATCGGGGAGGTCCTGGCAGACTTGGCGACCGGTGACGGAACGACGCGCCACGAGATCGGCTTTCTGCGGCTTAGCCGCCTGATGTGATAACCGGGGCAGACTCCCGGGCGAGGTGGACATTGCCGTCCGCGCGCTCAACCAAATAGTGGAGTTCGGATTCCGGAGTTGCGTCCGCATGGTCTGACTAAAACGAGGTTAGGGTGACTGCGCCTGCTTTCCGGATCTTTGCAATACGCTGGCATACTGGGCGATCGATCCGGCTCATTACGGGATACCCGGTTCGCATGCTGCGACATTAGGTTACGGGTAGGATCACACGATTGAAATGCTGGGTGGAAACCTGCGTCTCCGCTGTTCCGAGCAAGACGGCAGCCTGGTGGCTATCGAGCGGCTTGCTGTAGAAGTAGCCCTGGCCCTGGTTGCATCCCCACTCGCCCAGCAGTGCGGCCTGCTCGGCCGTTTCGATACCCTCGCCCGTCACCTTCAGGTTCAGCGACTTGGCAAGCGCCATGATCGCATGAATGATCGCCGCGTCCGCCTGGTCCTGGCCGATGCCGCTTACGAAGGACCGGTCTATTTTAAGCACGTCGATCGGCAGTCGCTTGAGATAGGACAGGGAGGAATAGCCGGTCCCAAAGTCGTCGATGGCGAGCTTGAGGCCGAGGCTCTTCAGCTCCCACAAAGTTCGGATCGTCGCTTCCACGTTCCGCACGATCACGCCTTCGGTGATCTCCAGCTTGAGGCAACGGGCTGGAAGGCCTGCATTTCGTAACGCGCAGGCGACGTCAGCGACCAGAGAATGCTGCTGAAACTGCCGGGGCGACAGATTTACGCTAAGCGTCAACGCGGGCTTGTCAGGACGCTGCAGATGCCAGGCGGCGACCTGCCGGCACGCTTCCTCGAGCACCCACAGGCCAAGCGGAACGATCAGGCCGGTCTCCTCGGCAATCGGGATGAACTCCCCCGGTGCTATCAGACCGCGTGTGGGATGTTGCCAGCGAACCAGGGCCTCGACCTCGTTGAACGCCCCGGACTCCATCATGACGATGGGCTGGTAGTAAACGCGCAGCTCGCCGCGGACGAGGGCGCCCCGTAGGTCATTCTCAAGCTCAAGCCGCGCCAGCGAGTCGGCGTGCATGCTCGGGCGGAACACGACGTGGTGAGCGCGGCCATCGCTCTTAGCCCGGTACATCGCGACATCGGCGTCGCGCAGCAGGTTGTCGGCGTCCTCCCGGCCAGGGCCGCTGATGGCGACCCCGATGCTGGCAGTCACGACGACATCGCGGCCGTCGAGCGTGAACGGCCGGCTGAATTGGTGCGTGATGGCCTTTGCCACGGGCAGGGCGTCCTCTTCGCCGGTCAATAGTTCCAAGACGATGACGAATTCGTCCCCGCCCAGGCGGGCGACCGTGTCCTGGGCGCGGATGCAGGACCGCAGCCGCGCGGCCGCTTCGGTCAGCAGGTAGTCGCCAGTCTGATGGCCAAGGCCGTCGTTGACGAGCTTGAAGTTGTCGAGGTCGAGGAACAGCAGCCCGACCAAACTCCCCTGCTGTGCTGCACGAACCAGCGCCTGCTCGAAGCGGTCACGGAACAGCACCCGGTTGGGCAGCCCAGTAAGCCCGTCGTAAAACGCCTGCCGCACGAGCTGCTGCTCGAACGTCTTTCGTTCCGTGACGTCGCGGATGGTGACGACCAAGCCGTCCATGGCCGGGTCGTGCAGGAGGTTGGTCACAACCAGTTCAGCCTGACGCCATATGCCGCCGTGATCGCGGAGGCGCAGCCCGGTGCTACGGGTGGCGCCCTCGTCGCCATCCGGTGGCGACTGCCGCAACTGCTCCCAGACCTCCTGTGCCGCAGGCTGGTCGTCGGGGTGGATTAGGGCGATCAGGGAAACGTCCAGCAACTCGTCGGCTGGATAGCCCCAGGTGCTTCCTGCCGCCGGACTTTGATACGTGATGGTGCCCGGCGCCGCGCAGATCAGGATCATGTCCGACGTGTTCTGGACCAGGCTCCGGAAGCGGCGCTCACTGGCGCGGATGCTGGATGCCTCGCGGGCGGCGAGTGCATCGGCCCTGATCATGTTGTCCTTGAAGACCTGGACGGCGCGAGCCATGCCGCCCACCTCGTCTCTCCGAGCCATGCCGTCGATCTCAACAGCCAGGTTGCGGGCTGCAAGCTTGCTCATTGTGGTCGTGAGGGCACGCAGCGGCTTGATCGCGCCACGCTGCACGACGACGAGCACGTATACGACAGCCGTGAGGAAAAGGGCGATCGCGACACCGCTGCTGGTCATCTCGGCCACGCGGAAGCCTGCGATGCGCGCGTTCAGGAGGTGCTCGAGCTCGTCGGCATCGGCGGTGCCGGCTGCCGTGAGTACGTCGAGCAGCGGCCGGGTGATCTTATAGGCGTCGGCTGCCTCGGCATGGTTGGCGAGCGCAGCAAGGACGGTCTTTGCGGCGTTGGCGACCTGGATGACTAGGGGCGTCAAGGCACTATCGACCGTCTCGTCAGGGTTGCCCTTCACGGCGTTGTCTATGTCGGAGGCCAGGCCATCCAGCGCCGGCTGCAGCCCGCCGACCTGCACGCCGACGCTGACCTGTTCGGCGACGGAGAGGGTGTGGCCCGTCGTGCTCGCGACCGCTCGCGCCAGGGATGCGGCATTCGCCACGGCAGCCGGCACCTTCACCGTCAGCGCGTCCTGCGTATAGAAGCTGTCCAGGTCGGGATCGAGCGTCAGGTTGGAGCCGTCGGCTGCCTTGCCGATAAGGTCCGCCGCGGCTTGGACCGCAACGCCCCGGTCGGGGCCTGCTAAAGCGCTCGCTAGGATTTCCGTGTGGGCTGCCGTTTTCAGGTAGGCACCAAGCGCCTTTTCGTTGTCCCTGGTTCTTTCGACCATGTCCGCCATGTCGGCGCCACGGACCACCGCGTCCTGCACGCTTCGGATGACCGCGATGTACCGGATGCCCGTGATCTCCTTTAGGGCGAACTCGATGTTCGTCTCCTTGTCGGACACCATCTGGTATCCGAGGTAAGCGATCGGCGCCAGGAACATGACGTATGCAACCGCCAGCTTTGCGGCGATGGTTAAGCTTATCCGCAAAGTGTTAACCTCGGGCGCATCATGGCTGGCCTTTCGTTGGTTGCACGCATCTGACCCACCCGGTTGACCGGAGGCTTGCTTGATATAACGCTAAAGTCTTAAGAGTTTGCTGACGCCTGCGGCCCAAGAACTTGGCCGGTGATGGTGGCATCGCTATTGCGAACCAGGCTTCCGGCCCGGCGGCGTGACGCGGCGGTGCCGAGCTGGAGGCCGGGTTGATCAGTCAGCGCACGCGCTGCTGTTGCATAAATCGGGCCGATGGCGTCGTGGGCGGGTCCACTGTAGGAGATTTTGTCCTCATACAATCCCTGGATGCCTACCCTGCCCTTCAAGCTGACCGCCGTCACCCCATCCCAAAGCAGAAAGGCAAGGTCACCAACTCGGCCGCCTATGATGCCGCTCTGCGCCAGCGCGGCAGCCTGACGATCTGGTTTACGGACGAAGCGATCGAGGGCTGGCGGGCAGGACCGCGCACGAGCCCGGGCGTTCAGTCCTGGTATTCCGGCCTCATGTAGCTGTTGCCACCGGCGAGATTTGGCTTGTACCCGGCGGCTGATGCTGCCGTGGATGGCGCTGGTTCCTACTACGTATGCCGGCGGCCTGTAGGCCCGCTGCGATGGCGCTGCAAGGCGTGCCGTGGTGATTTCTCGATCACCTCGGGCACCTTGTTCGCCTGGCACAAGCTGCCGCTGCGGACCGATCTGCTCGCCGTCGCTGGCTTGTGCAAGGAGGTCAAGGGAAAGAGCATGCTCGCCTTCTCCCGCGAGCTGGACGTTCGAAACAAGACGGCCTTCGTACTGGCGCATAATATGCGCGGGGCCATGGCGTCCAGCGTAAAGGGCCTGCGGATCGGCGGCGAGGGACGGGTGGCCGAGATCGACGGCGCCTATTTCGGCGGCCATGTCCGGCCAGAGAACAGAACTGCCGATCGGATCGACCGACGCCGCGCCGAGAACCGGTCGGGCAAACGCCGGGTCGTCGTGGTGATGCGCGAGCGCCATGGCCGCACGCTGGCGCAGGTGCTTGGGACGGAGGAGGCCGCCGTGCCGACCCTCCGCCAGCGGATCGCCCCGGGCACCGTGGTGCACGCCGATGAAAGCCCGGCCTGGAACCCGCTGCACGTCCGGTTCGCCATGCAACGGATCAACCACCAAGATGGCTACAGCGTCGACGGCGCCTGCACCAATGGGGCAGAGTCCTACTTTCGACCCGGCCCGCAGCGGCCCGTATATCGAGCGGGTGGTGAATACTGCCATGTGCGACCAGTTGCCGGATGACGTGGGTCCCCTGACGGTGCGCATCCGCCTATCCCAGCCTTTTGCGTCGTTGCCGGCACTGGACCGCGCCGCCTCCACGTCGGACCAGGCCGCCCGCATCGGTAGCCCGAGGACTTGAATGCGACGAGGAAAATGCGACTTGGGCAGTCCCGACCCAGTTGCCGTTGGAAGGATTCAAATGCCTGGTTTGTTCGACCCCATCCGCCTTGGCGCCATCGCGGCGCCGAACCGGATCATCATGGCGCCGCTGACCCGGGGGCGGGCCACGCGGGAGCACGTTCCGACGCCTTTGATGGCCGAGTATTACGCCCAGCGGGCCGGCGCCGGCCTGATCATCTCCGAAGCCACCGGCATCAGCCAGCAGGGCCTGGGCTGGCCGTATGCGCCGGGCCTGTGGAACGCGGAGCAGGTCGCCGCCTGGCGGCCCGTCACGGCGGCGGTCCACCAGGCCGGCGGACGCATCGCGGCCCAGCTTTGGCACATGGGGCAGCTGGTGCACCCGGACTTCCTGGGCGGCCAGCAGCCGGTCGCCGCGTCGGCCACCACGGCGCCGGATGCGGCCCACACCTATGACGGCAAGAAGCCGTATCATCAGGCACGGGCGCTGCGGCTGGATGAGATCCCGGCCCTGCTCGACGATTATCGCCGTGCTGCCCGCCACGCGCTCGATGCCGGGTTCGATGGTGTGCAGATCCATGCCGCCAATGGCTACCTGATCGACGAATTCCTGCGCGACGGCACCAATCACCGGACCGATGCCTATGGTGGCCCGGTGGAGAACCGCGTCCGCCTATTGCGCGAGGTCGTGCAGGCGGTGGCCGAGACGGTGGGCGCCGACCGGACCGGCGTGCGGCTGTCGCCGAACGGTGCCATTCAGGGCTGCAACGACAGCGACCCCGCGCGCTTGTTCGTAGCGGCCGCGGCAGTGCTGCAGGAAGCCGGCGTTGCCTATCTGGAGATGCGGGAGCCTGGGGAGGGCGGCACGTTCGGGAAGGCCGACCAGCCGCCGATCGCGCCCGCGATGCGCCGGGTCTTCACCGGGCCCATGATCCTCAACTCCGACTACGACCCGGCGGGCGCCGCCGCGGCGGTGACGGCCGGGAAGGCGGATGCGATCGCGTTCGGCCGGCCGTTCATCGCAAATCCTGACCTGCCGTTGCGGATCGCCAACGGCGTCCCGCTCGCCAAGGATGTGGCCCGCACTTGGTATAGCCAGGGTCGGGAGGGCTACGTGGACTACCCGGTCGCCGCATGACGCCGCGACGCGGATTGCGCTCGGATCATTTCGGATGCACGCCCTCGGCACGGACGGGCTGGGCTGGCACCGTGAACACCAGGGTAGGTGTCGCGGTAGGCCTGGATCAGCGCCCGGCAGCAGCGTCCTCAAGGCTGGTTGCAATAAAGTCAGGGGTGAGAGAGGCGCAAACCTCGGCCTTGTTTTGGCCGATTTGAGCTCCGGCAGCTTTCATCATTTCGGTGAAGT
>CAXTJW010000246.1:0-6029 GCA_964244305.1 uncultured Acetobacteraceae bacterium | reverse complement strand
CAGTGGCTGGCACACGCTGTTCGCCGACCAGAGGCCCGCCAAGTTGGAGTACGAGTGGTCGGTCAGGTTCAGCCCCGTGTCCTTGTCGGTGGTCGCCTTGTATTGGATGGTGAACGAATTGTCGTCCGACAGCGTGTAGGTGACGCTCACGTCCAGCTTGCCCGGAAAGCCCTGGTCGCCGTCGGGACTGACCAGATGCAGCACGGCGCTGACGGCCCGGCCGGACTTCGCCCCCGGCTGCACCTCCCACACCTGCTTGTCGAAGCCCTTGAGGCCGCCATGCAGAGAGTTCGGCGGGTTGTTGATGGCCAGCGTATAATCCTGCCCGTAAAGGCTGAAATGACCCCTGGCGATGCGGTTGGCATAGCGGCCGACCAGCGCCCCAAAGTAAAACCCGCCCTCGGCGCCTTTGCTCTCGTACTCGCGCAAGCTGGGAAAGCCGAGTTCGATATTCGCCGGATGCCCCTGCCGGTCGGGCGTCAGGATCTCGGTGATGGTGCCGCCGTAGCTCATGAACTTGACCGTGACGCCGTGGGCGCTGGTCATGGTCGTGAGGCTCACCGCCTTGCCATCCGAGGTGGTGCCGAACGGCGCCGTGCTCAGCGTCGCCGCAGCGGCCGGAGTGGCTGCGAGGGCAAGAAAAGCGGCTCGGGCGAGGCGTCCAAACGTCGTCATGCGATCATCCCCGTTCCGTGGTCAGAAGCTCCAACCGCCGTCCACCACCCAGGTCTGGCTGGTGCAGAGCCGGCTGTCCTCCGCCGCCAGCCAAAGCGTCAGCCGGGCCACGTCGGCCGGGAACACCTTCTCCTTGAGGCATTGCGCCACCATCAGCTCCCGCTCGGCCTCCGGGGTCAGCCATAGCTCGATCTGACGCGCGGTCATGATCCAGCCCGGGATGATGCAGTTCACCCGGATGCGGTCCGGCCCCAGATCGCGCGCCAGGCCGCGGGTCAGGCCCTCGATCCCCGCCTTCGCCGTGGTGTAGGCCGGCATGCCGCCCTGGCCGACGTGCCAGCTCACCGAGCCCATGTTGACGATCGACCCGCTCCCGGCCGCGCGCATCATCGGCAGCACCGCCTGCGCCGCGAAGAACTGGTGCCGGAGGTTGACCTGCATGCGGTCCTCCCAGAACTCGACCGTCACGTCCTCGATGCGGTGGCGCTCGTCATGGGCGGCGTTGTTGACCAGCACCATGATCGGGCCAAGCCGCTCGCCGACGGTGGCGATGGCCTGCTGCAGCGCCGGGATGTCGCGCAGGTCGACCGGCAGGAACAACGGTGCCGTGTGCCCCGCGGCGGCCAGCCCGTCGGCGAGCGCCTGCCCGGCCGCCTCCTGCAAATCCACGAAGGCGACCTGTGCCCCCTGCTGCGCGAAGTGCTCCACGAGCGAGGCGCCGATGCCGGTCGCGCCGCCGGAGATGAACACGACCCGGCCCTGCAGGCTGGGATAGCGGGCGAACTCGGTCATTTGGACGGCTCCCTTGCCTCAGGCTGCCATGCTTCAGGCCGTACGCAGCGCACGGTATTCGCGCCGCACGATGTCCATCAGCTCCGCAACCGACGTCGATTTCGCGCTGTTCTCGTATGTCACCGTGCCGCGCTGCATCAGCATGATGCGGTCGGCGATCTCCAGCGTCTGCGCGTAATTGTGCATGATCATGACGATCGAGAGGTCCCCCGCCGCCTTCAGCCGCAGGATCAGGTCGATGATCAGCCCGGCCTCGCGCGCGCCCATCGCGGCGAGCGGCTCGTCGAGCAGCAGCACTCGCGCCTTGCTGTTGACCGCCCGCGCGACCGCGATCGCCTGGCGCTGGCCGCCCGACAGCCGCTCGACCGGCAGCGAGACGGACTGGATATGCACGCCGATGCTTTCGAGGCAGGCCTCGGCCTGACGCCGCATCTCGCGGTTGTTCAGCAGCCGGAACGGGCCCGGATAGAGGATTTCCCGGTTCAGGAACAGGTTGTGGTAGACGCTGAGCGAGTTGGCCAGCGCAAGGTCCTGATACACGCACTCGATGCCGAGGCTGCGGGCATGGTCGACCGACTGCAGCGTCACCTCGTTGCCGCCGACGAACAGCCGGCCCTCGGTCGCGGACTGATAGCCGGTCAGGATCTTCATCAGCGTCGACTTCCCGGCGCCGTTGTCGCCGAGGATGCCGAGGATCTCGCCCTGTCCCAGATGCAGGGACACGCCCTGCAGCGCCGTGACCGCGCCGAAGCGCTTGACGATGCCCTCGGCGCGCAATGCCTCGGCCATACTCAAGCCCCGCTGCGGCGCAGGCGGCCGACATGGATGTTGAACAGCATCGCGGCCAGGATCGCGCCCCCCAGGATGATGTTGAAGACGAACGCGTTGATCCCGATCAGCGTGAAGCCGTCGCTGAGCACGCCCAGCACGAACGCGCCGATCAGCCCGCCCACGATCGTGCCGGAGCCGCCGGCCAGCGGTGTCCCGCCGATCACCCCCGCGGCGACGGCCAGGAACATGATGCCGTTGCCGCCGGCCTGCGGATCGATTGAGGAGATGCGAAAGCTCTCCAGGATCCCCGTGAACCCGGCCAGCGTCGCCGCGATCATGAAATTGCCGACCTTGAGCCGGTTGATGCGGATGCCCGCCTCGGCCGCGCCGACCGGGTTGGCCCCGGCCGCGATGGTGTGCAGGCCCCACCGGGTCCGGCGCAGCAGGGTGTGCATCACGGCCACCACGACGAACGCCCAGATGATCTCGCTGTAGCCCCAGTTGCCGAAGATGGCGGCGAACAGCGGCTCCTCCGGCGACTCGACCGGCGTGCCGTGCGACAGGGTCAGCGTCAGCCCGTTCAGCAGGAAGTTGGTGCCGAGCGTGGTGATGAACGACGGCACCAGCAGCGCCACGGTGATGAACCCGTTGCAGAAGCCGACCAGCGCGCTCGCCGCCAACGCCAGCAGCACCGCGGCGGGCAGCGGCACGCCGGCCTTGTTGGCGAAATGCATGATGAATGGCGCCAGGGCGAACACCATTCCCGCCGACAGGTCGATCTCGCCGCCGATCATCAGCATGATCTCGCCGCAGGCGATGATCGCGGTCGGCGCCACGAATTGCGACAGGTTCTGCAGGCTCGCGTCCGTCAGCAGGAAGTCGTGGTTGGCCCACTCGAAATACGCGACCAGTATGAGCGCGACCACGAGGATGCTGAGTTCCTGCCAGCGCAGGATCGCATCCAGCGCGCTCGGCCGGGCCGTCCGGGCGGGTCCGCTCACGGCAGGGCGCCTTAGGTCGCGATCGCTCCGGAACGCGGCACGATCTCGTGCTTGTCGGACTTGCCTTCGTAGCGGGTCGCGGTGGTGAGGTAGGCGCCGACGCTGTCCTTCGTGACGAACTTCAGCCCGGTGTTGCACTCGCCGGGTCCGACGAGGCCGCCGGAGGCGAGGAAGGTGAACATCTGCATGACGGTGTAGAAGCCCTGCAGATATGGCTGCTGGTCGATGGTGAAATCCATCGCGCCGGCCTGAATAAGCGCCAGCGTGCGCGGCAACAGGTCGAAGCCGCCGCCCTTGACGCCCTTGGCCGCCAGCCCGTGCTTGTTCATCGTCTCGGCGACGCCCTGGGTGGTGCCGCCGTCGACGGCGAACATGCCCTTCACGTCCTGATGGCCGAGATAGAACGACTCGACCTTGGACAGCTCCTCGTTCACGGTCGCGCCGGTCGCGATCACCTGCACGTCGTAATTCTTGCCCGATTTCTTGATGGCGTCCTGCGCGCCGTCGATGCGCGGCTGGATGTTCAACGCGCCCGGCGTCGCGATCAGCAACGCGATCGTGCCGCCGTCGACCAGCTGCACGATGCGCTGACCCATCAGCTGCCCGGCCTGATACAGGTCCTGGCCGATATAGGCGAGCCGCTTGTTCGGGCTGCCCGCAGGCGAGTCGGCGTTATAGGCGAAGACCGGGATGCCCGCCGCCAGCGCCCGGTCGATCGGGCCGTTGAACGCCT
This sequence comes from uncultured Acetobacteraceae bacterium, assembly GCA_964244305.1. Taxonomy (GTDB): domain Bacteria; phylum Pseudomonadota; class Alphaproteobacteria; order Acetobacterales; family Acetobacteraceae; genus CAHJXG01. Next base: position 2,057 of record CAXTJW010000246.1, on the reverse strand, counting down.
TCGGGTCGATGATCGGCACCGCGATCGCGCTGGCCTTGGCGGCGATGGCCGCGTTCATCGCATTCACCATCTCGGCCACGTCCGAGTTCGCCGACCCCGTCCATTGGTGGTCGCACCCGAGCAGGTCGCACGCGTCCTCGATGCCATACTGCGTCGGCACGAAGAACGGGTTGGTCGTCACATGGTTGACGAACACGAAGCGCCAGCGCGGGTGGTTGGGGAACGGGTTCGCGTCCGCCGCCTGCGCCGCCCGTGTCCCGGCCAGCATTGCCATGGCCGAGCCGAGCGCCGCACCTTGCAGCAATCCGCGCCGGGCTGGGCCGGATTTCGTGCGCGCGGGCGTGGTCAGGCCACTTGCGTCCTGTGCATCCGTCATGGCTTCGTCTCTCCCGCAGCTTTATTATTTTGGTGGTCGCGATAATGCTGCACTTTACGTTTATTGGCTGTCAAGCATAACGGAGGAGGCTCATTTCAAGACCTCGGCAGGATCGCTCGGCCCGGCGGGATCGCTCGGCCTGATGCCCGCGCCCCGGCTTAACTCGGCGCTCATCCGGCGGGTCAACACCGCCCGGGTGTTCCATGCCCTGCGAAACCACCCTGGAAGTTCGCAGCGCGGCCTTTGCGCGCTGACCCAGCTCGACGCCTCGACCGTGTCGAGCGTTGTCGCCAAGCTCGAGGCAGACCGGACCGTCAGGCGGCTCGACAGCAATCGCAGCGGGCAGGCCGGCCGGCCGCAACGCATGCTGCAGATCAACCGCGACGGCGGCGTGCTGATCGGCGCGGCCATCGAGACCGACAGCATCCGGCTGATCGCGACCGGGCTGGACGGCGAGCGGCGCGGAGCCCTGAACATGCAACCCGGCGCAACCGTCGACGCCGCGTTGGCACATCTGCACCGCGGGGTGGCCGAGCTCGTGGGATCGTTGAAGCTCGACCTTTCCGACGTCCGCGGGATCGGCGTCGGGCAGCATGGGTTGATCGACCGCACGGGGCATCTCGTCCTTGCGCCACGGATGGGCTGGCGCGACGTGCCGCTGGGCGCCCGGCTGCGCCGCCTGTTCCCGGTTCCGGTCTATCTGGAAAACGACACCAAGGCGGCCGCTATCGCCGAGCACCTGTTCGGGTCCTGCCAGGCGATCGCCGACTTCGTGCTGCTGCATGGCGGCTCCGGCATCGGCGGCGCGCTGTTCCTACAGGGCGCGCTGTATCATGGAATCGGCCTGGGCGGCGAGCTCGGCCATATGAAGGTGTTTCCGCACGGCCGCCCCTGCAGTTGCGGCGGGAACGGCTGCCTTGAGGCCTACGTGTCGGACCCGGCAATCAAGGCGCAGCTCGTTGAAAACGGCCGGTCCTTGCCCGACGCCAGAGCGCTTGATGCCGCCGCAATCCAGCGATGGGCCGCCGACCCGGCCGTGCGGGCCGTGCTCGACGACGCCGGCTGGGTGCTTGGCCTGGCGATGGCGAACCTGATCAACCTGTTGAACCCGGGGCGGATCGTGTTGGCCGGCAGCCTGGCCGCGCTGAGCGGCGCAATGCTGCCCAATGCCCAGGGCGCGCTCGTCGAAAACGTCCTGCCGTCGATGGGCAGCGCGGTCGAGATCAAGGTCTCCGAACTCGGCGTCGACGCTGTGGCGCTCGGCGGCGTCGGCTTGGCCATGGAGGGCTTTCTTCCGCTGTTCGGAACGCTCGACGGGCGTTGGGCTGTCCAGGCCCAAGCTGCGCCAGCCTGAGCCGATGCGGCTAATGCGATCAAAATGTCACAAACGCTCATCATTCGCGATTGTGCCCGTTTTCCTCCGGGCATCGGAAAAATTTGCGTGGTAACTCCTGTGAGCGTCGCTGAATACTAGACGTTGTTGCCGCGCAAAGGTGCCGAAGCACAGGCGAAGCAAGTCGATCATCACGGGAGGCAATAACCATGCTTAAAAGCGCGACATCTACGTCGGTCCGGGTGCGTTCCGCCGCCGGCCTTGCTTTATTGGCTTTGGGCCTTGGCGCGTCGGCGGCCCATGCGCAGAACGTCAACAGCGGCGTCAGCATCGGCCCCAGCGAGGCGC
>CAXTJW010000245.1:0-6048 GCA_964244305.1 uncultured Acetobacteraceae bacterium | reverse complement strand
GCACGATGGCGCGCGGGCAGGCGGCCAGCACGGCCTGCTCCCCCTCCAGCTTGCTCGCCCCGTATGCGCCGATCGGGCTGGTCGGGTCGGCCTCGGTGTAGGGCGCGCCCTTGCTGCCGTCGAATACGTAGTCGGTCGAGATATGAATAAGCGGTATGCCGGCATCGGCGCAAAGGGCCGCCAGCACCGCTGGGCCGTCCCGATTGGCGCGGGCGGCGGCCTCGGGTTCGGCCTCGGCGGCGTCCACCGCGGTCCAGGCGGCAGCGTTGACCAGCAACGCCGGGCGGATGGCCTGCACCGTCTCGGCGATCGACGCCGGCCGGTCGAAGTCGAACATCGGGCGGCCGACGCGGCGCACGACGGCACCGCCTTCCTGCTCCATCGCCGTTGCGAGTTGCCCGGCGCCGCCGGTGACCATGATCGATGCCATGCCCGTAACCCTAGCCTGCTTTTTCCTGGGCTAGAAGCGTCTCGGCTGCATGACCTCTGGCTGCGCCGACTATAAACAGCCTCATACCATCTATTTCAGTCCGGCCTCAGCGCAGCGCCACGATCTCCACCCGGCGATTGACCGGGCTGCGCGGGTTATAGGCGTCGAACGGCTGCAGCGGGCCGAAACCCTGGGCCCGCATCCGTTCGCGCGCTACGCCGCGGGCAGCGAGGTAGTCGAGGACGGCGGTCGCGCGCAGCATCGATAGGGCGATGTTGTAGCCGAGGCGGCCGGTGACATCGGTATGGCCGTTGATCTCGAACCGCAGGCCGCCGAGTTGCGGGTCGTTGAGCGCGATGGCGGCGTTGTCCAGCAGCGCGTAGCTGTCGCCGCGGATGCGGTAGCTGTCGAAGTCGAAGTTGACGGCGCTGACGATCCGGCGCTCGAAACCCATGGTCTCGTAGCCCGCCGGGCCGGGCGCCGGGACGCAGCCGGCGACGCCAAGCAGCGCCAGCGTTGCCATAACGCGGAGCAGTCTGCTTGGGACGCGGAGCAGCCTAATTGGGCGCGAGCGCATTGACGATCTCCCTGGGGCTCGGCGTGCGGCCGCGCAGGTCGGCAGCGGGCCCATGCGGTTCGCGCAGGCCGAGCCGGCGTTCGATCCCGCGCGGGTCGGCCGGCATCCGGTCGCGCAGCTCACGGGTCTGCGGGTCGAGCGGCAGCGCTTGGGCGAGGCGCTCCGCATCCGGGTTGCCGGCGCGTGCGACGGGCGGCCGCGGCGCATCATACACCCGCGGTGCCGAGGTTTGCGGTGGGTCGTAGGCGGGTGGGGCATACGGATGCGGCGCATACGGCAACGGCGCCGTAGGCAGCAGCGGCCCGGAGTTTTTCTGTGCCATGCACGGAAAAGCCAGGCCAGCCAAGATGGCAATCGTTGCGCCGCCTACAGCGTTAAACCGTGCCATGTCGACGGCCCCTCCATGAGACTTCTGGTATCGTGCAAGCATAAACTACGGACGACAAGCGAAACTTCGGTATCGCCAGCCTTGCCAAATTCGTTTGTTAAACGGCATAGTGCTGGTGTCGTATATAACTCCAGGTTGCAGACTGCAATGGCCCTACGCTTCATCGGCAAGACGTCGCTGGCGGGGCTGCATCTCGTGCAGTGGAACGGGCAACCCGTGCTTGCGGCGCACGCCCGGCTGCGCGAACTGCTGGCGGCCCGGGTCGGACTTATAGCCGCCGGGCTGTTTGCCGAGCCCGTGGTAACCTGGCCGGATGCGGGCAACCCCGGCAGCGTATCGTGGTATGCCGACGCGGCTGGCGACGGCGAATCGCTCGCCGCGCTGCCCGCCGAACACCGTGCCAGGGTGGAACAGCAGCTTCGGGAAATCTTGCGGCAGTTCAGCGCTTTGCAGGCTGATCCTGATGTTGGTCCTCCGCTGCGCCGCGCCTTGGCACTTGCCGATGGCCGCGGACTGCTCGCGGTGGGTGGCACGCCGGTGCTGACCGGGTGGGGCCTCGCCACCGATGGCGCCGGGTCGGAGGATGAGGTCGCCGCCCGAGCCTCGACCTGGATGAGCGCCTACACGGAGCCGTCGCCGGCCGTATTCGTGCCCGCCGCCGCCTTGCCATTCCGTCCCCTGCCCGCCCCCGCGCCAGGCGCGGCAATAAAGCCGGCCTGGGATTGGGCCTTGATCCCGGCCGCCGTCATCATCGCGGCCCTGTTCGCGGGTGTCGGCCTCTATGCCGGAGCGCGCATGGTGGCCGCGCGCGTCGCCGAACGGCCGAGTTCGGTCACCCTGCTGGACGAGCCGGCGACACGGGCGGCGATGGACCGTCAGCGGGAACAGAACGCGGCGCTCGAGCAGGAAATCGAGGCGCGCCGGCGGCTGCTGAGCGTCAATGTCTGCACGCCAGACCCGGCGCAGACACCGCGGCTGGGCCCCGACCGCGCCGCCGCCGTCCGGCCCGGCGCAGTGGTCGCGCCGCCAGGCGGCCAGGCGTTCCAGGGCACCCTGGCCGAACTGCTGACCCAGGCCGTCGTGCTCATCATCGCCCCGAGCAGCGGGCCGGAAGGGGGCGCCGCGAGCGGCAGCGGCTTCTTCGTCACCCCGGACCTGATCGCCACCAACCGGCACGTCATCGAGGGCGCCGATCCCGCCGCGATCGTCGTAACGAGCAAGAAGCTCGGCCGCATCACCCGGGTCCGCGTCGTGGCGCAGACGCCGAGCTCGGAAATCGGCGGCCCCGACATTGCCCTGCTGCGCATCGACGCCGCCGCCGGCATCCAGCCGCTCGCGTTCAGCACCACGGCGGCGCCGTTGGACCAGGTCATCGCGGCCGGCTTCCCCGGGCTGCTGATGGCGTCGGACGAGGCGTTCGACCGGCTGCGCAACGGCGACGCCTCGGCGGTGCCGGAGGTGATCCTGACGGATGGCCGCATCAACGCGATCCAGTCGGCGGCGAGCGGGATGAAGATCATGCCGCACAGCGCGGCCGTGTCTGGCGGCAACAGCGGCGGGCCGCTCGCGGATGCGTGCGGCCGGGTGCTGGGCATCAACACGTTCATCACCGCCAACCGCGAGCAGGTGGTCCACGCCAACTACGCGCAGAAATCCGACGGGATCGTGGCATTCCTCCGGCAGAACGGGGTGGATGTCGCGGACCTTACCGGCCCCTGCACGCCCGGCGCGCCGCCCGCTGCACCGCCTGCTGCGCCAATCGTGCCTGCAGCCGCAGCGCCGCACTGAACGGCCCGCGACCGAAATGGCCAATCTTCGCATCGCCACGACCCGGTCGCAGGATCTGCAGCCGCTGGCGACGGCCGGCCAGACCGGGATCGAGTCCTGGCGCACCCTGCACGCGCTGCTGTTGCGCGAGCTGTCGCCCGCACATGCTGCGCTGCTGACGGAGCCGGTCGCCAATGCCGCGCGCGGCGAGGTCGATTGGTATGCCGAGGGCGAGGGCGCCGCCGTGCCGCTGCAGGAGTTGCCGGAACCAGCGCGAGCCGCCGCCCAAGCGCGGCTGGATCAGCTCGTCGGCGACATCGAGGCGCTCGCCGCCACGTTGGGCGAGAGCCGCGCGGGCGCCGACCGCCTGCTTTCGGACATGCTGCGCCTGGCGTTGCGGCTGCCGGGCGTCGATTGCGTCTACGTGCGCAGCGGGCAGCCGGCGCTGGTGGGCTGGGGCCATGTGCGCAGCGGCGGGCGCGGCGGCGCGGTCGCCCTGACCGGCCCGGCCATGCCGCCACAAGCGGCGTCGACGAAAATCCTGCCGCCGCCGCAGTCGCCCTATGCCGCTGCCGCTCCGGCCCGGCTATGGCTCTGGGGCGCGCTCGCCGGGTCCATGCTGGCGCCGTTGCTGGCGCTGGCGCTGTTTTGGCGCGATCCGTTCGGCTGGTTCGCGGTCGACGCGCCGCAATGCCGGCTGGAGCCCGGCCAGCTCGCCTTGGCGCAAGGGCTGGACGACGGCGTGGCCCGCGAGGGCGTGCTGCGGGCGGAGCTGGCGCGGCTGACCGCCGACGCCGGGCAGCGCCGGCTGCTGTGCCCGCCCATCCAGGCGGCCGCGGCCCCGTCGCAGGACGCCGAGCGGGCGCAACGCCAGGGTGCGCAGGGCGGCAAGCTGCAGGTCATCCTGGCGTGGGACGACCGCAACGATCTGGATTTGCACGTGGTCTGCCCGGATGGCGTCGACATCAATTTCATCCGGCGGCAGGCCTGCGGCGGCACGCTGGACGTGGATGCGAACGGCGACGTCCGCCAGCTGACGCCGACCCCGGTCGAGAACGTCTTCTTCAACGAGCCATTGCCGGGTCATTACCGGGTGGTCGTGGACCCCTATGGCATGCGCGAGCGCACCACGTCGCCGTTCCGGGTGACGCTCCGCCGCGACGGCCAGCCGGACGAGGTGGTGACCGGAACCGCACAGAACGGACACCGCAACCAGATCGCGACCGAGTTCACGGTGGTGTCGCCATGATCCGCCTGATGGAAGCCGCCTCCGGCACGCTGCGCTGCCTGCTGCCGCCGGGCCGGGAGCTAGCATCCTTGCATTCGGCGCTGGGTGCGGAGATCGCGCACCACCTTTCCCCTGCGCACGCTGGGCTGCTCGCACGCCCGGAACCCGTCGACGGCGGCGTCGCTTGGATGGCGGAGGGCGCGGCCCGGACCCGCTACGCCGACCTGCCGGCCGTGGAGCGTCGCGCGCTGGATGCGGCGGTGGGTGCGATCCTGTCCGACATCCGCCGCCTGGCCGAGAGCGGCGCTGCGCCGGCCGTGCGGGAGGCCTGGCCGGCGCTGATCGAAATCCCCGATATCGGCCACCTGTTCGCAGTCGACGGCCGGCCGGTGCTTGCGGCGTGGGGCCATGCTGGCTCCGGAGCGTCCGGGCGGCTGCTGCGGCTCGACGACGGCGTGCCCTGGCGTGCTGCGCCGCTTCGGCCCTGGGGGCGGTATGGCGCGGCATTGGGCGTATTGGCCGGGCTGGCGCTCGCGGCCGGGCTGCTGCTGCCGATGGTGCCGCGCTGGTTCGTGGACCAGCCGGCGGCGTGCGCGATCGTGCCGGGCCAGCTCGACGCGCTGCATGGGCAGATGGAGCTGGACGGCCGCGGCCTGGAGCTGCGTACCCTGCTGGCGACGCTCACGGAGGAGGTCGGCCGCGCGCAACTGCTGTGCCCGGTGGCGGTGCTTCCACCACCTGCGCCGGCGCCGAGGCCCCCGCCCGCTTTGCCGCCGCACGCCGACCTGCCGCAGGACCGCTGGGACCGGCACGACCTGGCGATGCTCGAGGGCTGCTGGAACCTTTATACCGTCGTCACCGTGTTCAATCAGGACGGGACCGGAGGCTCGAAGATCCGCACTTGGCAGCAGTGCTTCGACGGCCACGGCACCGGCCGGCAAACCGTCGCGCTCGAGGACGGCCGGCAGTGCGAGGGGGCGCTGACAGCCGTGTTCGACCAGGATGCAGCGCTGCGCGTGACCGAGCCCACGGCATGTCACGGCTCCCTTCATCTATCTCGTAGCGAGCGCCTGTGCCGGCGTTTGGGCGATGCAGAGGCGGAGTGCAGCGGACAAACCGTCGAGGGCGGCTTGTCCGGCCATCACTACACCGGACGATTCCGGCGATGACCCGACCCGCCCCAACCATGGAAGCAGCCCCATGCCGCAGCTGATCACCCTCATCCCCAACAGCGGCATCCAGTTCTGGGACGTCGACCTGAACGCCGACGCCCTGCCCCGCCAGGCGTGCACGTTCTGGGAGGAGCCGCTGGGCGGCCCGCCGGATGCGAACGGCGCGGTCAAGGCCAAGCTGCATGAGTTGCAGCAGGACCCCGAGACCGGCCAGTTGGTCGAAGCGCTGAGCCGCGATCCGCCGCCGGACGATCAGACCTATCCCGTCAGCACCCGGCAGGCGCTGGAGATGCATCTCGGCCGCTGGGTGCCACTGCCGTATTTCACCTTGCTGTCCCGCAGCAGCACCGGGGTGGAGGCGCATGAGCGGGGGCCGAGCAACTGGGCGCGCGGCCGGCTGGCGCCGCATCCAAGCCCGGCGCCGGGCCGGACGCACCGGCTGACGCTCGCCTTCGACACCGCGCTGCTGCCGCATGGCGCCGGGCC
>CAXTJW010000244.1:0-6058 GCA_964244305.1 uncultured Acetobacteraceae bacterium | reverse complement strand
TGCGGGAGCGCAACGCCATCCGCCACGGCGACCCGCTGACGACGGATGGCCTGGACGCGCATGGCCTGGAATATGGCAGCTACGGCTTGGATCAATGCATCGCATTGATACGCGCGGCGCTGGCCGATGGCGGGCAGCCGGCTCCTGCGGGCTGGCTGACCGGCAGCGGCGTGGGCCTTTCGATGATCGAGACGGTGCCGCCGGGCGGGCACTTCGCCGAATCCCGCATACGGCTCATTGCCGGCGGGGGCTTCGAGCTGTCGGTCGGCACGGCGGAGTTCGGCAACGGCACGACGACGGTCCATGCGCAGGTCGCCGCCCGGGTGCTCGGCACGGACCCATCGCGCATCCGGGTGCTGCAATCCGACACGGACCTGACCGGCCATGATACTGGCGCATATGGTTCGACCGGCACCTTCGTCGCCGGGGCCGCGACCGAGCGGGCCGCCAATCATTTGCGGACTGCTTTGCTGGATGCTGCTGCTGCGCTGCTCGGCGTGCCCGCGGCCGACTGCGCCCTCGAGCCGGACGGCGTCGTGTGCGGGACACGACGCATTCCGTTCTCGGCCATGCATGCATCGGGGCCCGCGCTGGAGGGCACCGGCCAGGCCGACGGCATGCGGCGCTCGGTGGCATTCAACGCGCACGGGATGACGGTTGCGGTCGACCCCGGCACCGGGGAAATCCGCATCCTGCACAGCGTCCATGCCGCCGACGCCGGCCATGTGATCAACCCGCGGCAGTGCCGGGGACAGATCGAGGGCGGCGTCGCCCAGGCGTTGGGCGCGGCCCTGTATGAGAACCTGATTATCGGCCCGGACGGCGCCGTCGCCACCCGCGCCCTGCGGCAGTATCACATCCCCGCCTTCGCCGACGTGCCGCGGACCGAGGTGTTTTTCGCCGATACGACCGACGCGTTGGGACCCCTGGGCGCCAAATCCATGAGCGAAAGCCCGTTCAATCCGGTCGTGCCCGCGCTCGCCAATGCGCTGCGCGACGCGACAGGCATCCGCTTCACCAGCACGCCGCTGTCGCGCGACCGTATCCTCCGGGCGTTGCAGGCGGCATCGGCGGCGGCAGACACGACGCAGGCTGGCTGATCCGCCGGGCATGCGGATACATTCGCTTTCTCGTTAATTTAGGGAGAAGTACGGTGCCGATCAGCGACGTGTTCGACCCGATCGAGCGAGCATCGCCAGATGAGCTTCAGGCCCTGCAGCGCGAGCGGATGGCCTGGTCGCTGAACCACGCCTATGCGAACGTGCTCCACTACCGCACGGCGTTCGACGACGCCGGCGTGCATCCCTCTGGCTTCCGGGACCTGGCCGACCTCGCCCGGTTCCCTTTCACGACCAAGGCGGTGTTCCGCGACACCTACCCCTTCGGCCTGCTCGCCGTGCCGCAGGACAGGATCGCGCGCCTGCATGGCTCGTCGGGCACCACCGGCAAGCCGATCGTCGTCGCCTACACCAAGGGCGACCTCGACATGTGGGCCAACGTCATGGCGCGCTCGCTGTTTGCCGCCGGCTGCCGGCCGGGCATGAAGGTGCACAACGCGTATGGCTACGGGCTGTTCACCGGCGGCCTGGGCGCCCACGCCGGGGCGGAGCGGCTTGGCTGCGCCGTCATCCCGATGTCCGGAGGCATGACCGAGCGGCAGGTCCAGGCGATCGAGGACTTCAAGCCGGACGTCATCCTGGTCACGCCGAGCTACATGCTGGCCATCCTCGACGAGTTCACCCGGCAAGGCCTCGACCCGCGCGCGAGCTCGTTGAAGACCGGCGTGTTCGGCGCCGAGCCGTGGACCAACGCCATGCGCCAGGAAATCGAGGCCAGCTTCGCCATCCAGGCCGTCGACATCTACGGGCTGTCCGAGGTCATCGGCCCCGGCGTCGCGCAGGAGTGCGTCGAGACGAAGGACGGCCTGCATGTCTGGGAGGACCACTTCTACCCCGAGGTGATCGATCCCGACACCGGCCAGGTCCTACCACCGGGCGAGAAAGGCGAACTGGTCTTCACGTCGCTGACCAAGGAGGCGCTGCCCATCATCCGCTACCGGACGCGGGACCTGACGCGGCTGTTGCCGGGCACCGCGCGGCCGGCGTTCCGGCGCATGGAGAAGGTGACGGGCCGGTCCGACGACATGCTGATCGTGCGCGGCGTCAACATCTTCCCGACGCAGATCGAGGAGTTGCTGCTGGCCCGCCCATGGTGCGGCGGCCACTTCCAAATCGTGCTCTCCCGCGACGGGCGCATGGACCAGATGGCGGTGCACGTGGAGGCGCGTCCCGAGCACTGGGACGGCGATGGCCTGCTGGACGAGGCCAAGGTGGTGATGGGCGTGATCAAGAACACGATCGGCGTGACGACCCGGGTCGTGGTCGAGCCGCCGGGCACATTGGCGCGGTCGCTCGGCAAGGTGAAGCGGGTGATCGACAGCCGGGCCCGCGGCTGAGGCGGCAGTCGTCTGCGGCGGCGGTGCGTGCCGCCCTCAAACGTGGTCGTAGTCGATGACGACGAAGGGAGTGGTGGGCCGGGCCTGGCAGGTGAGCACGAACCCGGCCGCCACCTCCCAGGGCTCGAGCGAGAAGTTCACCTCCATCTCGACCGTGCCCTGCTGCACCCGCGCGCGGCACGTGCTGCACATGCCGCCCTTGCAGGCGTAGGGCAAATCAAGGCCCGCCCGCAACGCCGCATCGAGCACCGACTCGCCTGCGCCAACCGGCACCTCGGCCCGGCGGCCATCGGCGATCAGCGCAGCGGTGGCAAACGGCGTCTCCGTCTGAACCGGCGTGGGCTTCGGTCGCGGCTTGCCGCCGAGCGCCGAGACGAAGCGCTCGATATGCAGCTGCTCCGGCCGCAGCCCGAGGTCGAGCAGCGTCGCCTCGATCTCGTCGGTCATCCCGGCCGGCCCACAGATGAACGCATGGTCGACCATGTCGGCCGGCACGACATAGCGCAGCAGCAGGCGCACCTTGCCGGCATCGAGCCGCCCGTTCAGCACCGGCACGTCCTGCTGCTCCTGCGACAGCACGTAGAATACCGACAGGCGCCCCATGTAGCGGTCCTTCAGCTCCTCGAGCGGCTCCCGGAACAGCATGTCGCCCGTCGAGCGGTTGCCGTAGAACAGGAACACGCGGCTGTGCGGCTCGCGGCTGAGGATGCCGCGCGCGATCGACAGGACCGGGGTGATGCCGGAGCCGGCGGCAAAGGCGGCATAGACCCGAGCCTCATTCGGCGCATAGGCCACGCCGAAGCGTCCGGTGGGCGTCATCACGTCGATGGTGTCGCCGGTCCCAATGCCGCTGTTGGCCCACACCGAGAAGGTGCCGCCGTCGACGCGCTTGACCGCGATGCGCAGCTCGCCGTCGTCCGGGCCCGAGCAGATGGAATAGGAGCGCCGCACCTCCTCGCCGCCCAGCGTCTTGCGCAAGGTCAGGTACTGCCCGGCGGCAAATTGGAAATCCGGCCGCAGGTGCGTGGGAACCTCGAACGCGATCGACACCGCGTCCGGCGTCTCCCGCCTCAGCTCGGCGACGCGGAGGTTTTGAAACCGGGGCGTTGCGGCGGCCATGGCGCGCTCAGTGGCACTTGAAATAGTCGAACGGCTCGCGGCACGCCTCACAGCGCCAGAGCGCCTTGCACGAGGTCGAGCCGAACTCCGACAGGACGCGAGTGTTCGCCGAGCCGCAGTTCGGGCACTCCACCAAGTCGGCGCCGAACAGGGCCCGCCGACCACCGCCCCGCTGCGGTGGCGCCACGCCATACTCGCGCAGCTTGCGCCGCCCCTCGTCCGTCATCCAGTCCGTCGTCCAGGCCGGGTTCAGCACGGTCCGCACGCGCCCGCCCGCGATGCCGGCCTTTTCCAGCGCGACCTCGATCTCGAACTGGATCATGTTCATCGCCGGGCAGCCGGAGTAGGTCGGCGTGATCACCACCTCCACCCGGCCGTCCTGCACGACCACGTCGCGCAGCACGCCGAGGTCGGCGATCGTGAGCACCGGGATCTCCGGGTCGCAAACCTCCCGCACGGCCCGCAGCGCACGCTCCCGCAATGCGCCAGCGTCCGCCAGTGCCACGCTCACCAGGCCGCCCCGGGGTAGGTGCGCTGCACATGCTGCATGACGCTGAGCAGGTGCCCGAGGTGCTCGCCGTGCCGGCCGGAGCGTCCGCCGGTCTGCATCCACTGGTTGGCGGGCCGGGTCAGCGTGGCTCGGGTCAGCACCGCACCCACCGTTTTGTCCCAGGCGTCGCGCAGCGCTGCCGGGTCGACGGCAACCCCCGACGCAACAAGGCTGCGCTCGGCGGCGTCGCACTCGAACATCTCGCCCGTGTAACCCCAGAGCTGGTCCACCGCCTCCTGGGCGCGCGCGTGGCTCTCCTCGGTGCCGTCGCCGAGCCGGATCACCCACTCGGTGGAGTGGCGCAAATGATAGGCGCTTTCCTTTTCCGACTTGGCAGCGATGGCGGCGAGGGTGGCATCCTCGCTCGACATCATGGCGCGCCAATATGCATCCGCGAACGCCGAGTAGAAGAACTGCCGCATCATGGTCTGGCCGAAGTCGCCGTTCGGATGCTCCGCCAGCAGCAGGTTGCGATACTGGGGCGCGTCGCGCAGATAGGCATACTTGTCCTCGTCGTTGCCCGCAGCCTCCAGCTCGGCGGCATAGGCAAACAGCGAGCGCGCCTGGCCAATCAGGTCGAGCCCGATGTTGCCGAGCGCCATCTCCTCCTCCAGGATCGGGCCGTGGCCGATCCATTCGGACAGGCGATGGCCGAGGATCAAGGCGTCATCGGCCCGGCGCAATACATACAGAACGATCGGGGTTTCCTGGACCGTGATGGACGTCGTTGCCATGGCGCAGCCCCCGATCACATATGGCCGACTTCGTCCGGCACGTCGTAGAAGGTCGGATGGCGGTAGACCTTCGACACGGTAGGCTCGAACATCATGCCCTTGTCGGCCGGGTCCGAGGCTATGATGGCGTTGGCCGGCACGATCCAGATGGACTGGCCCTCGCCACGCCGGGTGTAGAGGTCGCGGGCCGCCTGCAAGGCGAGCGTCGAGTCGGATGCGTGCAGCGAGCCCACGTGCTTGTGCGCGAGGCCGTTGCGACTGCGGAGGAACACCTCCCAAAGCGGGGTATTCGGAGTCTTGGCGTCGGCCATCGACCTGTCTCCTCGCGGCGTTGCGGCCGCATCGTTGATTAAGCAGCGAGCCTCTGGGGCGCCTGCTTCGCCGCGTACGCAGCCGCGGCCTCACGCACCCAAGCGCCCTCATTATGCGCCTTCTGCCGCGCCGAGATGCGTCCGCGGTTGCATGGGCCGTTGCCGGCGAGGATCTGCTTGAACTCCGCCCAGTCGATCGTGCCATGCCGCCAGTGGCCCTTCGGCCCGGCGTCCAACGAGCCCTCGTCCGCCTCCTCGAACCGCAAATCCGGGTCGGGCAACGTCAGCCCAAGGAACTGCGTCTGCGGCACGAGCGCGTCGATGAACTTCTGCCGCAACTCGTCGTTGCTGAAGCGCTTGATCTTCCACTGGGTCGACTTGTCGGAGTTCGGGCTGTCGCCGTCCGGCGGGCCGAACATCATCAGGCACGGCCAATACCAACGGTCGAGCGCGTCCTGCGCCATCGCCTTCTGCTCCGGCGACCCGCGGCTCAAGGTGAGCATGATCTCGTAGCCCTGGCGCTGGTGGAAGCTTTCTTCCTTGCACACCCGGATCATGGCGCGGGCATAGGGCCCATAGGAGCAGCGGCACAACGGGATCTGGTTCATGATCGCGGCGCCGTCCACCAGCCAGCCGATCGCGCCCATATCCGCCCAGGTCAGCGTCGGGTAGTTGAAGATCGAGCTATACTTGGCCTTGCCTGCCAGCAGTTCGTCGAACATTTCCTCGCGGCTTTTGCCGAGCGTTTCGGCCGCCGCATACAGATAGAGCCCGTGGCCAGCCTCGTCCTGCACCTTAGCCAGCAACGTGGCCTTGCGGCGAAGCGTCGGGGCGCGGGTGACCCAGTTGCCCTCGGGCAGCATGCCGATGATCTCGGAATGCGCGTGCT
>CAXTJW010000243.1:0-6066 GCA_964244305.1 uncultured Acetobacteraceae bacterium | reverse complement strand
GTCTACCAAAAACGCCTCAAGCCCTGTTTCGCCGTTCAATGATTCTGGGTACTAGCCTGAGCCCGTAAGCTGAGGGTCTTGCGGCTCTCGACCGATCATTCTACCAAATGAGCGCCGCGAAAAACGGCTACTAGTGGTTGGCTTTCAACCGCGGCATGTCGCCGAATACAAGTTGTCCATGCGTTCGCATGGTCAGCCAGCGTCTCCGAAAACAAACGCCAGCGTCACAGGATGCCGGTGCGACTTGGAGCGCGAACATGCCACATACTATTGGAATCATCGGTGCCGGCCTTGGCGGCCTGACGCTCGCCTGTGCCCTGCATCGACATGGAATTGAAGCGACGATCTATGAAGCCGACAGTTCGCCGACTGCTAGGAAGCAAGGGGGCTTGCTCGACATACACGAACATAACGGCCAGCGCGCGCTCGTGGCGGCTGGCCTGTACGACGCTTTCCTGCATCTCGTCCGTCCCGGCGAGGATGCCAAGCGCGTCGTGAACAAGGATGGGATGATCTTGTTCGATAAAGCGGGTCAGCACTCCTCCCAGCGCCCGGAGGTCGATCGGGGCGAACTTCGGGCCATGCTGATCGATTCACTTCCGGATCACGCGATCCAGTGGGGTCGCAAGGTCACTTCCCTGAGGCTGGCTGAGGACGGTCGGCATGAAGCTTCCTTCGCTTGCGGAGCGACGTCTACGTTTGACTTGCTCGTCGGCGCTGACGGCGCATGGTCGAAAGTTCGGCCGCTCCTCTCCGATGCCAAACCGGTCTATTCTGGCACCTGCTTCATAGAGATCGCGCTTCCTGCCGGCGACGTTCGCCACGCGGCAAGTGTGGCGGCGATCGGCACGGGAACCCTGATGGCGGCGGCACCGGGCAAGAGTATCATCGCGCACCGCAGCACGGATGGGAGCGTTGCGGGATACGTGGCGCTGAACGAGCCCGAAGAATGGGTCAGGTCCATCAATTTTGACGATGCTCGCGCCGGGTTAGCCTTCATCGCGGAGCAATTCGCTGACTGGTCGCCGCACCTGACGAGCTACATCACTGGCAGTATCGCCGATCCAATCCTTCGTCCGATCTTTGCGCTACCGGTGGGGCATGAATGGCCTCGGCGATCCGGCCTGACCTTGGTAGGCGATGCGGCCCACCTCATGTCCCCGTTCGCGGGAGAGGGAGCCAACCTCGCCATGTACGACGGCGCGGAACTCGCCCGATCGATCATCGCCAGCCCCAACGACATGGACGCTGCCTTGACCGCTTATGAGGGCGCCCTTTTCTCACGAAGTCGGGAAGTTGCTCGCATGTCCGCACAGAACCTGAGCCTGTTCTTTGGCGACACCGCACCTCAGAGCGTGGTCGATATGTTCAGCCGGCTTACCGCGCCTGACGCGTGACGGGGAAGCCTCGACCGGCGCAGCCGGCTTCCCGCAGCATTCTCGATTAGGAACGTAGAGCGGGAAAGTGCGCGGACGACGCCGGCCGTCATACAGGCTCAATCCACGCTTTCCCGAAATCCGTTCCCGATTACCTTTTCCCGAAATCGGCTGATGCAGATGGAGAAACGGGAAAAGTCCGCCGCTTCTCAATGGCCGGTTTCGGGACGCCCGGCGACCCGGCGGAGTGCCCGGGGTGGGTCGACAGCGGTCATCCGACAGCCCGCAGGCATTACACCACCGCACTGCCCCGTTGCTTCCGCTTCGACGTTCGCTCCAGCCGTACAACCTCGAACGGCACGCTCGACGGCCGCACCACCTGCATTTCGAGATCAGGCCCGCCATTACCTTCCCGCGCTACGATCGCCGCCTCAATCGCCATGTCGATCAAATGCGGAGCGCGGTCGATCGCCAGCAGCAGCACACGGGCCGACACAGACGGCCGGCGCCTCCCTTGCTCCCAATCGCGAACCGCGGCCGGTGAGAACCTATATCGACGTGCAAATGCCGCCTGCGAGATCGGCGGCCCTCCCATGAGTTGGCCCAACCGCCTGCGGATGCCAGCCACGTCGACTACAGACGGCAGCCCAGATGCTGCAGGAGGTTCGGCGGCCACACGGCATAGCCGCGCCGCTTCAGCCCGCCAGGCGCGGAATTTCAGGTATTGTGGGTCGTCATCATCCATGGTTCAGCGGCCTTTAATAGGCGGGAAATACTACGGCAGCGCCGCACTGCCTCGCACGCATGCGCGCGTGTGTAGTGTGCGAATTGTGCGAATTGCCGCACTCACGCCGCCTGCTCACGCCGAGCCCCCGCCCGTCATGCCAACGATCTGCTCGGCAAACGTGCGGAGCCGATCGCCGACCGGTCCGCGCATGACGATGGTCTCCCCGCGGTCTGCAGCCGCCACCAGGTCGCCGAGGATGACAGGAGGCACGTCGACCAGATCGAGCATCGGCGCGACAAGCCAAAGGCGTGTAACCGGCCCGCTGCCGCGATCGGCCGGGCCAACGACGAACATCTGGTTCCACGGTCCATTCGCATCCGACGTGCCATTGATCAGCGACGGCGATCCATACAGCGGCAGCCCCTCCGCATCGTAAATCCCGCCCGCGAAGGCCAGGGTTCGCAATTCGCCGCAGCAGGGGCGCCAGTGCAGGTCCGGTGCATCCTTAGGTGGCGGGCCTGATGGGCGCCATAGCCGCGAGCACGTCCAGCCCTCGTTGAGGACCTCGACGGGTGCGCCCTGCGGATCGGGAGGGCACGCACGCCAAAGCTGCCAGGAATCAGCTGCCGTTTGCGTCATGTGCTGCACCCAACCGTTTTCGATGCGTTAGCAATCGGAGGCTCGACCATCATGGCGCCAGGCTCGTAGCGGCGCTCATATGGTCCCCAGGCATCACCATAGCCCCCGCCATGACGAGAGCATCAGGAAGTGTGGGTCGTTCACGCCGCGTCGGCTTGATCCGCTTCGTTTCCATTGTCGTTGGCCAGTCCCGGATACCAGCGCTCGAACAACGGTCGAAGCGTGCCGTCGAGCGTCCGGGTTCGGGTTTGCAGCAGCAGATGCGCGCCGCGTTTGGTCCATTGCATCTGCTGGCGCTTAGCGAAGCGCTTGCTGATGACCGCATTCACGGTGCTCTCGGCCAGGCATGAGGAGATGGGCTCGCCCGAGCGGAACCGCTCGCCGTAGTTGATCAGGCTGCCGGCATTGCTGGCGATGTAGACGGCGAACTCATGCGCAGCGCGTGCGAACTTGCCCAGGTTCGGGTAATCCATCGCCAGCCCGTCCACGTCGCCCTCGAGAGACGCGATCTCCTCGCCGGCCCGATACTGGTTGCCATGCCAGAGCAGCCACTTGATGCTGCGCAGGGAGGCAAGCAGGCGGGCGCCCTCGGCCTTGTCGTGGTGCGCGACACCACGGGCATACTGGCTTAGGACCGTCAGGCGCATGGTGATGTGGAACCAATCCAACACGTGTTCGGCTTCTGGAGTGACCAGCTCGGTCAGGTCACGCACCTCCTCGCCGCCGTCGGTCAGGAACGTCACGTCCTGATTGGCTTGCAGCCCCTGGCTCTTCAGCACTTCAAACAGGCGGCGCTTGGGTTTCTGGTCGTAGCCGTGCACCAGGCCGAGGTAGCGCGGCGCGCGGTCCTCCGGCACCGAACGACCCACGATGAGCTCGAAGTTGCTTTTCCGGTCATCCCAGTTGCGGACATAGCCGCCGTCGAGCGCGGCCACGATGCGGCCTTCCGGGATGGGCAACGCCTCCCACTCGGCCGGGCAGCCGTCGATAAAGCAGGGCCGCTCGTCCCCAAGCTCGGCCTCGGCCCGTTCGGCCACACGGAGGGCATGTTCCCGCACGGTGGTCCGGTTCGCGCCGGACGCGATCGGCAGCACGTCGGCCAGCAGCCCGGCGGCTGCGGCATAGGGCACGAGCGACACCCAGCGTGCTTCCAGGTAGAGCCGCTCGGGCGCGACGTGGCTGGAGATCAGGTCGCAAAGCGGCGATACGGTGGCCGGGCCGTCCGTCGTCTGGCACGGGCAGCGGTGCAGGCGCGGACTGTCCAGCTCGACATCGCCATACAGCGTGCGGAACACGAGCGGGTAGCTGCCCTTGCTACGCCGACGTTTGCCGCAGGCGGAGCAGCACCGCCGCTGCCGCGACCACGTTGCTGCCTGAGCCAGAACCGTCCGGGCCTGGACGGCCGCCAGCATTGCCTTGCCTTCGGCGATCGAGAGGCCGAGGTCTTCCGGGCGCTCGGTCGCTTTTTCAAACGCAGTCACTTCCTCCGCTGGGCCGATGGTGCCGTCATCGCCAGTGATCTGGAGCAGGATGCTGATACGCATGAACGGCCTCCAATGCCGGGTAGGGCAGAGCAGTTTTCCACAACCACCGGAGTGGAAAGCTGTAGGCCGGTTCGGCACCCCGGCTTGGGCCTATTCTGATCCATATGGGGCACTAAGCGCCATCGGCTTGCAGTTCGGACGCGATCAAGCAAACTGGAGCATGGCCTCCATCAAGCGTGCCGCTGCGGCGATTGCCGCCATCCTCGTGCGCGAGGGCGTGAACTACGCCCAGAGCAAGGCGGTATTCAAAGCCGCGCGCGAGAGGGCCGGCCTGCGCGCCCCACCCGAACGCCGTGGCGGCGTGGACCGGCTCACATTCGAGGAGGAGCTGCGCTTCCTCGACCAGGCCTACGCCCAGGACGGCAGGACCGGGCTGATGCTGCAAACTCTGCTGGAGACCGGTGCCCGGGCGTCCGAGCTGGTGCAGCTCAGGATCGAGGACGTCAGCCTCATCGAGCGCGTGATCACCATCAGACATGGCAAGGGCGACAAGCAGCGGGAAGTGCCGATCCGGCGTGACCTGGCGCAGTTGCTCCAGCTGCACATCGGCGCGCGGCGCGCCGGACCGCTGTTTGCCAGCCGTCAGCAGGGATCGGGTGCGGTGCCGCACACCCTAACCCGCCAGCGCGTAGGCCAGGTCGTCCGGACCGTAGCCAATGTGGCCGGGCTCACCAAGCGCGTCTATCCCCACCTGCTCCGGCACACCGTAGCCACGCGCCTGCTTGCGCTGGGCATGGACATCACCGACCTGCAGCGCTTCCTCGGCCACGAGAGCATCACCACCACCCGCCACTATGCCGAGACAACGGCTGCCACGCTGCAACGCAGCTTTGACCGGATCACCGACCCGGCTGCTCACGCGCTGATCGCCGGCATTCGCCAACAGCGACGCGACGACGCTGCCCTGATCGCCGCCAGCCTGCTGGCCCGGCGCCGGGCGGAGCGGGTCAGCACTGCTGGTGCATGAGGTCGAGGTGCTCGTGGCGACGCAGACGGGCGTTGACCGTCCGGCGCGAGAACGCTTGGCCTTGCGCCTGCTCACGCACCCTGCTGCGCTCGACGGCTCCCTCCAGCCGCCAGCGTGTGTCCTCGTCGTCCAGCAGGTCCGTCCGGCGTTCCAAGACGACCTGTCCGATGATCTCGGTCATGGTGTCGAGATCCTCGAGCGCATCCAGCGACAGCGCGCCGTTCCGTTCGGCCATGAAGGCGGACGGCCCGTCGCAGTCCTCAGGAGGGCAGGCGCCACTACCGCCAGTGCAGATTGGATAGGTTTTGCCCGCCTCCAGCCTCAATCCGTCTTCAATGCGGATCTCGTGACGCCAGGGAATGTTCAGGTCATACTCATAGGCAAACCGGGCGCCCTTGCGCAGCCGCAGCGCCGCCAAGGTAACGTCGGGCGAGGACGCCGACAGCTCCCATGAGCCGTAGCGGGCGGCACGCAGGCAGAACTGGTAAAGGTGGATGCCCTCCCACCCCATCGCGACCTGGATGATGCCGTGCAGCTCACCCAGTGTGCAGGTGCTCGGCACCAGCACTCGCCGCCACACCATCGGGCTGATTCCGCGCAGCCAGACCTTGACCTGCACAATCTCGGCTTCGTCGGCGTCGGCCGCCCACGGGGCAGCTCCAACGGCCGGTCTGATTGTCTTCGGAGTTCGCGTCACCCCATCAGTTTAGGGTCAATCGCACCCCGCCGTCGCGGGCACCCCACACTTCCTGATGCTTTCCATGGTGTTCGACACCCGCCAGGACAGCACCTTCCTCGTCGACCAGTCCATCA
>CAXTJW010000242.1:0-6069 GCA_964244305.1 uncultured Acetobacteraceae bacterium | reverse complement strand
AAAGCTTCCTGGAGGCGCTCGCCATCGTGCTGCTCGTCAGCTTCATCAGCCTCGGTTGGCGCACCGGCATCGTCGTCGCGATCAGCGTGCCGCTGGTGCTGGCGGGGGTGTTCGTCGGCATGAAGCTGCTGGGCATCGACCTGCAACGCATCTCGCTCGGCGCCATGGTGATCGCGCTCGGCCTCCTGGTGGACGACGCCATCATCGCGGTCGAGACGATGACGGTGAAGCTCGAACAGGGCTGGGACCGGTTTCGCGCCGGCAGTTTTGCCTACACATCGACGGCGTTCCCGATGCTGACCGGCACGCTGGTCACGGCCGCCGGGTATCTGCCCGTGGGGCTCGCCAGCTCCAGCACCGGCGAATACACTCAAGACATCTTCCGCGTGGTCGGCATGGCGCTGATGCTGAGCTGGCTCGTGGCGGTGCTGTTCGTGCCGCTGCTCGGGGCCGTGCTGCTGCCGAAGGCAAAGCCGGGTGCCGAGCACCATCAGCCCTACGACAGCCCACTGTATCGCCGGTTCCGCCGGGTGGTCGGGTGGTGCGTGCGGCGGCGCTGGACGGTGATCGGCCTGACGGTGCTGGCGTTCATCGCCTCGATCGCCGGCTTCACCCGGGTGCCGAACCAATTCTTCCCGGCGTCGGACCGGCTCGAAATCCTGATCGACGTGCGCCTGCCGGAGGGTGCCAGCTTCGCCAACACCGCCGCGACCGTCGGCCGGCTCGAGGCGTTGCTGGACCAGCAGCCCGGCATCGCATCCTACGTCGCCTATACCGGCACCGGCACGCCGCGCTTTTTCCTGGCGTTCTCGCCGGAGCTGGACCAGCCGAACTACGCCCAGTTCGTCATCAACACCAAGTCCATCGCCGACCGGGAACGGCTGCTGCAGACGCTCACCGCCGTGGTGGACGAAGGTGCCGCAGGCGCGTTCCCGGATGTCAGGCTGCGGCCGTCCCGGCTCGAACTTGGCCCGCCGGTCGGCTATCCCGTGCAGTTCCGCGTCATCGGGCCGGATCCGCTGGAGCTGCGCCGGATCGCGGTCCAGGTGCGGGCCGCGATGGCCGGCTCGCCGCATCTGCGCAACATCAGCGACAACTGGGGGGCGATGGGCAAGCAGGTCACCGTGTCCGTCGACCAGGACAAGGCGCGGCTGCTCGGCATCACCAGCGCCGACATCGCCAGCACCTTGCAAACCTTGCAGCAAGGCGCCGCCATCACCGACTACCGCGAGGGCACCGACCTTATTCCGGTCATCGCCCGCGCTATCGCCTCCGAGCGGCAGGACATCGGCGCCCTGGGCGACGTGACCATCCCTGTGCCCGGCGGACACACGGTGCCACTGGCGCAGATCGCGCATATCGGCTGGGACCTGGAACAGCCGGTGGCATGGCGGCGGAACCGCACGCCGATGCTGCTGGTGCGCGGCGACACGACGCCGGGCATCCAGGCGCCAGTGGCGACGGCCGAAGTGCTGCCGGCGCTCGAAGGCGTCAAGGCCAGCCTGCCGCCGGGTTACCGGATCGAGACGGCGGGCGCCGTGGGGGAAAGCGCGAAGGGCGCGGCCAGCATAAACAAGGTGATGCCGTTGATGCTCGCGGTCATGCTCACCTTGCTGATGGTGCAGATGCAGTCCTTCAGCCGGATGGCGATGGTGGTGCTGACGGCGCCGCTGGGGTTGATCGGCGTGACGGCGGCGCTGCTGGTTACGGGGGCGCCGTTCGGATTTGTCGCGACGCTCGGGTTCATCGCGCTCGCTGGGATCATCATGCGCAACAGCGTGATCCTGGTCGATCAGATCGAGCAGGATATTCGCGCCGGCAGTACCCCCGCCGAGGCGATCGTCGAGGCGACCGTCCGCCGCTCCCGTCCGATCGTCTTGACGGCGGCGGCGGCGATCTTTGCCCTGGTGCCGCTGGCGTTCTCGGTGTTCTGGGGACCGATGGCGATCGCGATCATGGGCGGGCTTATCAGTGCGACCGTGCTGACGCTGTGCTTCGTGCCGGCGCTTTATGCCGCCTGGTCGCGGGTGGGCCGCACGGCCGGCACCGCTGCGGCACGCCCCGCGGCGCTGCCGGGTGGTTCAAAGGATGCAATGCCGGCGTGATTGGGCCGGCGTGATTGGGCCGGCGTGATCGGGCCGGCGCGGACTACGACGCGCCGACGTTGCCCTGGAAGTCGCAATAGACGCTGACCGGGGCGCCGTTGCGCATCGCCTTGCCGCGCCAAACGCCGTCGCGGTCCTTCTGCAGCGCCGTCACCTCGGCGAAGCCGCCGGCCTCGATGCGCCGGCGCGCTTCGGGCATGGTAAAGCTGTTGGACCCATGAACCGGAGCGGCCGACGTCTTGCGGTTGGCGTCCGACGTGGTTACGGCGGGCTGGCTCGGGCTGCTGGTGTTCGCATCGTTGCGCGGACCCTCCGTGCCGAACTTGCCGCCGAACGTGCTCATCGAGCCGCGTGGGGCGGGCGTCGTCTCACCCGGCACCACGCCGCGCACGGAGCCGCTGCGCCCAACGGTCGCCGGGTTGCCCGGCGCGATGTAGAAGGTTCCGTCGGAGTTCTTCGGAGCCTGCGCCGCGGCCGCACCGCCGATCAAAGCCACAGCCAATCCAAGGTGCAGCGCTTTCATGTGAATACCCTCCTGAGCAATCACCGGCGAACGCGGCCCGCACAGGTGGGTTGCAATCACGGAGCCGCCAGCCGTCCTGCCATAACCAGGCAAGCACGTGCGGCCCGCGATCGGCGCGACCTCGGGTCCGCTTCGCACCCGACCTATCGCGTCGTTTCAATGGCGACCGCGGCAGCGTCCAGCGCGGCCGCTACGACGGTGACTTGCTCGGCCGTGAGCGGGCCATTGGCGAGCCGCATTCTGAGGGCAAGCTTCACGTTCTCCATCGCCCGGACGATCTGCGGGGCTGGGCCACCGCCACGCGTGCGGCTTGCCTCGGTCATGCGGGCCAGAATGGCATCGAGCGCCGGGCGGTTCGCGGCAAGAAAGGCGCGGCCCTGCTCGGTGATGTCATGCAGCTTCTTGGCGCCCTCGCCCGGGCTGACGGTCACATGGCCGAGTTCTTCGAGCAGCGTGAGCGTCGGATAGATCACCCCGGGGCTCGGGGTATAGGCACCGGCGACGCGTTCCTCGATCTCCTTGATGATCTCGTAGCCATGCCGCGGCTTCTCGGCGACGAGTTGGAGGATAACAAGGCGGAGGTCGCCATGGGCGAAGAAGCGGCCGAGGCCGGATCGTCCGCCAGGTCCCTCGTGCCGGCCGCGATGGTGGCGGGGACCGTCGATCCCGGCCTCGCCGCGGGCGAAACGGTGACCATGGCGATCATGCGCGTGCGGAGTATGGGAGTGTTTATGGAACATGCGATTTCCTGACTGTGTTTCGATGTATCGAAATTACAGATATATCGAGATGCAGTCGGTTACAAGGGGTATTTTGCAACAGCGCACGCCTGCGCTATTCGGTCCGCCACGTGGCGGCAGCGCGGCGCTGGGTCAGTTTGCCCGCACGATAATGAGGCGTCATTGCGAGCCGGCGTCGGCGCAGCAATCCAGTGCCGCACGAACTGCGAAATGCTTTTATGGCCCCGGGTCACCGCGTCGCCGCGCTTCTCGCGATGACGAGGCTTGCTGCGGCTATAAGGAGCCGGGCGGCCGATCTAGGACACTTGCTGCAGCCGCCTGAGCAACGTCGCGACCTCGCCGGGCGCCGGCAGCTCAGGCGTCCGCCACACCAGCAGGCCGGCATGATTGATCAAGCTCATCGCGGTCGAATGATCCTCGCCAAGGTCGGACGCACGGTCGAAGAATGTCTGCGCGCGCGCCAAGTCAGCTTGGACTGGCGCGACGGCGATCCATCCGGCCCGGGCGTCGAAGCTTCCGAGCCATGCCCGCAGCACGTCCGGCGTGTCGTTCGCCGGGTCGATGCTCAGCGATATGAGCTGGATGCCGTCGGACGGGTTGGGCGCCAACGCCTCCTGCGTACGCGCGAAGGTCGCGGCCTCGATCGGGCAAATGGATCGGCACCGGGTAAACATAAGCTGCAGCGCGGTCGCATGTCCGAGCAAGAGCTCGCGCAACGAGCCTTGGAAGCCGTCGCTCGACACGATGCCGATGTCGGGAACCTCGACGGGCGGTTTAACCGGGCCCGGTCCGTCATGCGCGAATGCCGGCAGGGCGCGAACCATGAGACTTGCGGCCAATCCGGCCAGCACCGGCCGGCGCGACAGCAGCGGCGATGGGCCAGAGGACCGCAGACGATCTCCGAGCCCAGAACCGACCCGGCTAACGGCCGGTCTCCACGACGTAGCGCCACAGGCCGAGGCACTGATCGTCACTGAGGCGATAGCGCGGCATCGAACGGGCGATCAGGACATACGCGGGATCGACCCCAGTCCGCAGCATTTTGCAAAAGCTGCTGGCGGAGAACATGGACGGCGGGCCCCCCCGGCGGCCAATGAGCGAGGTCATCCTTGGCCGGTTCAGGAGAGGCGCAAACGATGCGTTGCCTCCTGGACCTGCTGCGCCCGTGTGGCAGCTCGCGCATGACACCATCTTCGACGGGAGGAAATCGGCGTGCCCCGTTATGACGCCCAGCAACGGTTCATTGCCGAAGAACATCTGGCGGCCCATGACTACGGAGCTGTCTGGCCCCGTTGCTGCGCCAGCAATTGCGGTTTTGAGGAAGCACCAGACAGTCAGCACGCTTGCAATAATGCAAAGAAGCTTCCAGGTGGCCCATTTACGCTGCTGAATGATGTGTCGATGAGAGCGGGACATGACGGGCACTTACAAACCTATTTTCATGATACGCGCGACGCTCGGCGTGCCTTTGGCGTTGATTGCAAACAGCATGTAGTAGCCTGGAGGAACGACGCCGGGATCACTTGGCAAGGACAGCGTGTAGGCATTGCCCGAGCTGGATGCTGTCGCTAGTGGAATGCGCCGTTGATCGTTATTTACGGTGTGGGTAACAGAAGACATCCGTAGCGCCTCGAACGTCAGGCCCCGAGTATCCGTCGTCACCGAGATGTTCGACCCAAGTGCTGCCTTGTTTGGGGCAGAACTGATGCTCGGCCGCGTTGCCAGGGTCCCATCCGGATTGAATAAATACGGCGGCGAGAAGATCTCTGTATTTTCATGGTTCGCGGTGCAATTGCCGCAAAGCCCGCCGCCGCCGACGAATACACGTGCGTCAGGCAGCAGCAACGCAGTACTGTGATAGACCCGGGAGGTTTGCATCGGCGCGAGTGTCGTGAAGCGTTCGCTGACGGGGTCCCACAGCTCGGGAACAAGCACAGCACGGTCGTCGCTGAACAGGGCTGCGTAGGTCTGGCCACCGACGATCAGGACATGTCCCGTCGGCAGCACTACGCCGTTGGCGAACACCCGCGGATAGGCCATGGGCGCCGTCGCGCGCACCACGACCGGGCTGTTCAGGTCTGCCACGGCGTCGTTGATGTCGATGACGTAGGTCTTCGCCGTCGCGGTTGCGTTCTGGTAGGCCGGCGCCCCGCCGGTTTTCAGGATTTTTCCGACGTCATACATCACCGCCTGGCCATTGATGCTGAAGGCGTCGTCGGCCCGGTTGCCGGCAGAGATGGTCGCCCCGTCCTCGTAGGTCGTCATCCAGTTCATCTGCGCACTAGGCCCGGCATGGAAGACCAGCCCGTCGCCGACGGCGAACAGCCAGAGATGGTTGTCGCCGCGATAGACGAAGCCCAGGCCGACGTCTTCCGGGTCGGACGCCGTGACCGGCTGGGCCGAGATGCCGGGCCGCCGGGTCCAACCGGTGCTTGCCGTCCAGACCTCGCCGATCCTGTCGTTGCGCAGCCCGCTCCATGAGCCGCCGAGGGTCATGACCGAGCCGTCCGTCAGCATAACGTCTGCATTGTAGCCGCGGGCGACGTTCATCGGCGCCGCCGCCGACCAGGCATCAGCTTGGGGGTCATAAATGTTCGTGCTATGGCTGCTGCTGCCGCCATTCACCAGGATCCTGCCATCCGCAAGGTTCGTGATCCCTGGACAGAACATGTCAGACAGCGTGTTCGTAACGATGCGAAGG
>CAXTJW010000241.1:1797-6080 GCA_964244305.1 uncultured Acetobacteraceae bacterium | reverse complement strand
CATACTGCTCGATCAGGATGCCGAGGAACCGCTCGAAGCTGCCGAGGATCGCGCGATGCAGCATGACCGGGCGCTGCCGGGTGCCGTCCTCGGCGACATACTCGGCGTCGAGCCGCTCGGGCATGACAAAGTCCACCTGCAAGGTGCCGCACTGCCAGTCGCGGCCGATCGCATCCCGCAGCACGAACTCCAGCTTGGGGCCGTAGAACGCGCCCTCCCCCGGGCTCAGCTCGTATTCGACCCCGGCCGTGGCGCAGGCCTCCTTCAGCGCGCCCTCCGCCCGGTCCCAAACCTCGTCCGACCCGGCGCGCGGCACAGGGCGGTCGCTGAACTTCACGCGGAAGCTGTCGAAGCCGAAATCGCGATACACCGACGACAGCAGCGCCACGAACGCCACCGTCTCGTCGGCGATCTGCGCCTCGGTGCAGAAGATGTGCGCGTCATCCTGGGTGAACGCGCGCACCCGCATGATCCCATGCAGCGCGCCGGACGGCTCGTAGCGGTGGCACGACCCGAACTCCGCCATCCGCAGCGGCAGCTCGCGGTAGCTGCGCAATGTGTGGCGAAAAATCAGCACATGGCACGGGCAATTCATCGGCTTCAGCGCGAGCGTCGTGTCCTCGTCCTCGACGCGGGCGATGAACATGTTCTGCTTGTAGTTGTCCCAATGCCCGCTCGCCTCCCACAGCTTGCGGTCCACGAGCTGCGGCGTGCGCACCTCCTGATAGTTCGCAGCCTCCAGCCGTCGGCGCATGTAGCTTTCCGCCGTGCGATACAGCGTCCAGCCCTTGGGATGCCAGAAGATGCTGCCGGTCGCCTCCTCCTGGATGTGGAACAGGTCCATCTCGCGGCCGATGCGGCGGTGGTCGCGGCGTTCAGCCTCCTCGATCTGGTGCAGATAGGCGTCCAGCTCCTTCTGGTCGCGCCAGGCGGTGCCGTAGATCCGGCTCAGCATCGCATTGCGGTGGTCGCCGCGCCAATACGCCCCGGCGACCTTCATCAGCTTGAACGCCGTGCCGACATCGCCGGTGCCGCGCATATGCGGGCCACGGCAGAGGTCGATCCAGTCGCCCTGCTTATACAGCGTGATCGTCTCGGTCGCGGGAAGGTCGCGGATCAGCTCGGCCTTGTAGGCCTCGCCGCGCGCCTCGAAGAAGCGCATCGCCTCCTCGCGGTCCCAGACCTGCCGCTCGAACGCTGCATTGCGGGCCACGATCTCCCGCATGCGGGCCTCGATCTTGGCGAAATCGTCCGGCGTGAACGGCTCGTTGCGGGCGAAATCGTAGTAAAAGCCGTTTTCGATATTGGGGCCGATGGTGACCTGCGTGCCGGGATACAGGCCCTGCACCGCCTCGGCCAGCACGTGCGCCGCGTCGTGGCGGATCATCCCGAGCGCGTCTGGGTCGCGCCGGGTCACGAAGACGACCACGGCGTCGTGCTCGATCGTGCGGGCCAGGTCGGACAATGCGCCGTCCACCCGCATCGCCAGCGCCGCGCGGGCGAGGCCGGGGCCGATAGCGGCAGCGATCTCGGTGCCGGTCACCGCTGCGTCGAAGCGGCGAACCGAGCCGTCGGGCAGGGTGATGGCAGGCATGGCGCAGGTCCTTATTTCATTAGGCGAAATGGGGCAGTTTAGACGAGATTGCCACAAAACTCGTCATTGCGAGCCGGCTTCGGCGCGGCAATCCAGGGCCGCATGGACTAGCATTCACCTCAGTGGTCCTGGATTGCCGCGTCGCTACGCTTCTCGCAATGACGAGTTTTGTCGAATGGCTCGTATGGCCTCAGCCCAGCGCCGCCGCAACCCCGCAATGAGCGTGTCAGGCCAGCAGATCCCGATAAACCTCCAGTGTCGCGGCCTGCATCGCGGCCGTCGTGTAGTGGGCGCAGACGCTCGCCCGGGCGCGCCGGCCCAGCGCGTCACGGTCCGCCGGCTGCATTTTCAACGCATCATTCAACGCCGCCGCCAGCGCGTCCGCGTCACCCGGCGGCACGCGCCAGCCGGTCACAAGGTGCTCGATCGTCTCTGCAGCACCGCCATGATCGGTCGCGATCACGGCACGCTCCATCGCCTGCGCCTCGATCACCGCGCGCCCGAAGCCTTCGGGGTCGAGCGAGGCGCTGACGACCACATCCGCCAGCAGCAAAGCCGCCGGCATGTCGTCGCAGTGCCCGGCCAGGCGCAGCCGGTCGGCGAGGCCCAAGGCGGCCGCCTGCGCCATCAGCTCGCGGGCGAAACGCTCGCGGCCCTGCGTCGCGCCGACCAGCACGCAACACGCGTCGGTGCGGGCCAGCCGCGCCATGGCGTCGATCAGCACGGCGCCGCCCTTCCAGCGGGTCAGGCGCGCGGGCAGCATCACGATGGGCACTCCCTCCGGCAGGCGCCACGCCTTGGCGAGCTGGGCGATGCGCGGACCCGGCACCGCGGCGGGGTCGAACAGCGCCGGGTCGACGCCGCGCGGGATGACGCGTATGCGCGCTGGTTCGACAGCATGGCGCGCCGCCAGCAGCTCGGCGATATATCGGCTAATGGCGATCACCCGGTCGCCGCGGGCCATGACGGCGTTATAGCGGCGCTTGCCCGGCGCGTTCTCGTTATAGACGCCGTGGTAAGTGGTCACGAAACGCACGCCGGTGCGCCGCGCCGCCATGAACGCAGACCAGGCCGGGGCGCGGGAGCGCGCGTGGACGATGCTCACCTTCTCGGCGCGCATGAGGTCGGCAAGGCGTCCGGCGTTGCGCCAGATCGCCACCGGGTTCTTGGTGGCCATCGGCAGGCGGACATGACGCCCTCCGGCCTGCTCGACCGCGCCGACCAGCCGGCCGCCCTCGCTCGCGACCAGCGCGGTCCCGCCGGCTGCGACGATGGCCTGGACGATCTCGACGGTGCCGCGCTCGACGCCGCCGGTCTCGAGCGAGGGCAGCACCTGCAGCACGACCGTGCCCGTTGGGAGGGTAACCATGATGGCGCTATATCACTGGGAACGGGCGGGCAGGAGGCGGAGATGCAGGAAACGGGACGGACGGACCGCGGCGACGGGGTGGCTTTGGGCTGGGTGCGCACACCGGGGCGCGGGCCGACGACGGTGTTCCTGCCGGGCTACATGAGCGATATGACGGGCGCCAAGGCGCTCGCCGTCGAGGCGTTCTGCGTGGCCCATGGCCTGGGCTGCCTGCGGTTCGACTACTCCGGCCATGGCGCGAGCGGCGGCGCGTTCACCGACGGCACGATCGGGCGCTGGACCAACGATGCGCTTGTGTTGATCGATCGGCTGACCGCGGGTCCGCTGCTGCTGGTCGGGTCGAGCATGGGCGGCTGGATCGCGTTGCTGGCGGCGCTGGCCCGGCCCGCGCGCATCGCCGGGCTGATCGGCATCGCCGCCGCACCGGACTTCACCGAGGAGCTGATGTGGCAGGCGATGCTGCCGGCCGAGCGCGCCCAACTGGAACGCGACGGCGTGCTGCATGTCCCCAGCCTGTATGGCGATCCCTATCCCGTGACCGCCGCGCTGGTTGCCGATGGCCGCACCCGGCTGCTGCTGGCCCGGCCGATCCCGCTGCACTGCCCAGTTCGGCTGCTGCACGGCCAGCGGGACCCGGATGTGCCCTGGCAGACCTCGATGCGCCAGGCGGAGCGGCTGCAGTCGAACGACGTGCAGGTCACGCTGGTGAAGGACGGCGACCACCGGCTGTCGCGCCCGTCCGACCTGGCGCTGCTACGGCGCACGCTCGGCGAGCTCCTGCTGCAGGATGGCGCGTAGGCCCTCGCGGTAGGTCGGATAGCGCCAGCGCAGGCCCAGGCGCTGCTGGGTCTTCTGGCTGCGCACGCGCCGGTTTTCGCTCCAGAAACTTCTGCCCATCGGGCTCATGCCGGCGAACGCCTCGGCGAAGGGGACCAGCGGCGGCGGCTCCATGCCCAGCAGGCGGGCGGCCTCGGCGGTCACGTCGGCGCTGGCCGCAGGCTCATTGTCGGCAAGGTTGAGCACGCGCGCGCCCGGCGGGAGCTGCTGCTGCATGGCGGCCAGCACGGCGGCGGCGATGTCGTCGCGGTGGATGCGGCCGAACAGGTGCCCGGGCTTCAGCACGCGGCGCGCGCGTCCGCTGCGCAGGTCGTCGAACGCGGACCGGCCGGGCCCATAGATGCCGGCGACGCGGAACAGGTCGACCGCACGGCCCGGCAGCGCCGCGACCCAGGCCTGCTCGGCCGCGACCCGGCGCTGGGCGCGCTCGACGGTCGGCGCGGCCGGCGTGTCCTCGTCGACCCAGCCGCCGTCGCGGTCGCC
>CAXTJW010000241.1:0-1697 GCA_964244305.1 uncultured Acetobacteraceae bacterium | reverse complement strand
GCGCAGATCGCGCTGGGAGAGCCGGCGAAGGGCGGCGAGATGTTGGACCAGCTCGCCAATGCCAGTCACGCGCAATCGGGAGCGCGTGCCAGTGTCTATGGCCAGGCGGGCCAGGCCTGGCTGATGGCGGGCGAGCCCGGCCGTGCGCTCGGGTCGGCGACCCTTGCCTTGTCGTTGACCCCCGACGACGCCGACTTGCTGATCGACCGGTCGATCGCGGCGGCGACGCTCGAACATTACGACGATGCGGTGGATGACCTGACGCACGCGCTGGACCTCGATCCGCGCCGGGCGGACGCGCTGGTGTTCCGCGGCGCGGCGTGGCGGCATTTGGGACATCCGGAGTTGGCGCAGGACGACATCGACCGGGCGTTCGCCCAGGATCCGGAGAACCCGGACGCCCTGCTGGAGCGCGGGATCTTGCGTCAGCGCCGGGGCGACCGGGAGGGCGCGCGCAGCGATTGGGAGCACGCCATCGCCCTGTCGCCGGACACGGCCACCAGCGATTTGGCGCAGCAGAATTTGGCGCTGCTTGAGGCTGGGCCCGACCGGCGTTAATAAACGGCTTCGAATTGGGCCGATTGGGCCGGGCTTCAGGAGAAACTTCGTTTATGAGTGGCTTTAAGGGCAACAAGTTCACCGACCGCGCAGAAGCCGCCGCGGCCGCAAAGCAGGCGATGCTGGAGAAGTTTCGCGCCAAGCCGGCTCCGGATGACCCGGCCGTGCTGGCACGTGCCGCCGAACGCAAGGCGATTGCCGAGGCGCGCGAGGTGCGGGCGGCCGAGCGCAAGGTCCTCCGCGACGCCGAGGATGCGCGCAAAGCGGCCGAGGACGAGGCGCGCCTGGCCGAGTTGGCCGCCCAGGCCGAGGCCGAGGTGCAGCGCAAGGTGGAACAGGCGGCGCGAGACGAGGAGATCAAGGCGCAACGCAAGGCGGAACGCGACGCCCGCTACGCAGCGCGCAAGGCGCGGCGCTAGCGGGTAGGTTGGGTCAGTCCGGCCGGTCGCTCAGGCGGCCAGGTCGCGCGGCTCCTCAACCGAAAGCCGTGTGCGGATCAGCTTCTCAATGCCGCGCAGGTGCGCCCGCTCGCTGCTGTCGCAGAAGCTGATCGCCATCCCGGTCTGCCCGGCCCGCGCGGTGCGGCCAATGCGGTGCACGTAGGCCTCCGGCACGTTCGGCAGGTCGAAATTGACCACATGGGTCACGCCGTCGACGTCGATGCCGCGCGCCGCGATATCGGTCGCGACCAGCACGCTGATGCGGCCCGCCTTGAACATCGCGAGCGCCCGTTCCCGCTGCGGCTGGCTCTTGTTGCCGTGGATCGCGGCGGCGGGCTGGCCGGCGGCCTCCAGATGCTGGGTCACGCGGTCGGCGCCGTGCTTCGTGCGGGTGAACACCAGGGTGCGGGTCATCTTGCTGCTGCGCAGGATATCGGCCAAAAGCTGCCGCTTGCGCGAGGCCTCGACGAAGATGACCTTCTGCTCGACGCGCTCGACCGTGGTCGCCACCGGCGTCACGGCGACATGCACCGGATTCTTCAGCATCTGCCCGGCGAGCGTCGAAATCTCCTTCGGCATGGTCGCCGAGAAGAACAGCGTCTGCCGGGCCGGCGGGATCGACTGCACGATCTTGCGGATCGGAACGACGAAACCGAGGTCGAGCATGTGGTCGGCCTCGTCGAGCACCAGCACCTCGAC
>CAXTJW010000240.1:2461-6093 GCA_964244305.1 uncultured Acetobacteraceae bacterium | reverse complement strand
CGGGCGGCAGGCTCATCAGCAGCGACATGGCGACCAGCGGCATCAGGTCCAGCCCAACCAGGTCCACCAACCCGAACACGCCCGTCTTTGGCATGCCCATCGGCCGGTGCACCGCGTCGGCGTCCTCGACCGGCAGGCCGCGGGCGATCGCCTCGTTGATGGCGACGGTGAGCCAGTGGGTGCCGATGCGGTTGGCGACGAAGCCCGGCGTGTCCTTGCAGCGCACGACACCCTTGCCCAGTCGCACGTCGCATAGCGCCGTCAACTTCTCGCCGACCTCGGGCCTGGTATCGGGTCCGGTCACCAACTCCAGCAGCCGCATGTAGCGCGGCGGATTGAAGAAATGCGTGATGCAGAAATCCTGCTTGAACGCAGCCGACTGCTTCTTGGACAGTGAGCGCAGCGGGATGGTGCTGGTGTTGCTCGACACGATGCTGCCGGGCTTGCGCACGGCGTCGATGCGGTCGTACAGGGCGCGCTTGAGGCCGAGGTCCTCGACGATCACCTCGATGATCCAGTCGCACTCGCCGAGTTTGGCCAGGTCGTCGTCGAAGTTGCCCGGCGTGATGAACTTGGCGTTCTCCGGCAGCATCAGCGGCTGCGGGTCGGCCTTCTTCATGCGCTCGATGGCGGCGGCGGCCACGGCACTCCGCGGACCGTTCTTGGCCGGCATGTCCAGCAACAGCACCGGCAGCCCGGCATTGGCCAAATGCGCCGCGATGCCGCTGCCCATCAGCCCGGCGCCCAGCACGGCGCAGCGTTCGATCGCCATGCCGATTACGCCCGCGCCAGGATGGTGGCGACGCCCTGGCCGCCGCCGACGCACATCGTCGCCATCGCGTGCTTGCCGCCGGTGCGCGCCAGCAACGCCGCCGCCTTGCCGGTGATGCGCGCGCCGCTGGCCCCCAGCGGATGGCCCAGCGCAATGGCGCCGCCGTCGAGGTTCACCCGCGCGTGGTCGAGCATCAGGTCGCGCTCGACCGCCAGAGCCTGCGCCGCGAACGCTTCGTTCAGCTCGACCAAATCCATCGCCGACATCTCGAGCCCCGCGCGGGCCAACGCCTTGCGCGCCGCCGGCACCGGGCCGATGCCCATCACGTCCGGCGCGCAGCCGGCGACCGACATGCTGGCGATGCGCGCCAATACCGGCAGGCCATGCTTCTCGGCGTAGTCCGCGCCCGCCACCAGCACGGCCGACGCGCCGTCCGTCAGCGGCGAACTGGTGCCGGCCGTGACGGTGCCGGTCGCCAGGAACGCCGGCTTCAGCGTCGACAACCCGGCGTCCGAAGTGTCGGCGCGTATGCAGCCGTCCTGATCGACGACGCCGGCCTTGGTCCGGATTGGCACGATCTCATTGGCGAACCGTCCCTCCGCCTGCGCCGCCGCCGCGCGCTGCTGGCTGATAACGGCGAACTCCTGCTGCGCGGCGCGGTCGATCTGGTAGCGCTGCGCCAGGTTCTCCGCCGTCATGCCCATGCCGATGTAGCTGTCCGGCTTTTCCTGCTGCAGGCGCGGGTTCAGCACCGGGTTGAAGCCCAGCATCGGCACGCGGCTCATGCTCTCGACACCGCCGCAGACGAACAGGTCGCCCGCGCCGGCCGCGATGGCGCCGGCCGCCATGTGGATCGCGGTCATGCTGCTGCCGCACCAGCGGTTGACTTGGCTGCCCGCCGCGGTGATCGGCAAGTCAGCCAGGAAGCCCACGACCCGGCCAATGTTGAAACCCTGCTCGCCCTCCGGGAAGGCGCAGCCGACGATGATGTCCTCGATGTCCTTCGGCTTGGCGCCGGTGCGCTCGATCAGCGCGCGGACCACCTGGGCCATCAGGTCGTCGGGCCGCACGCGCGACAACGCGCCCTTGCCGGCGGGGGTGAAGGGCGAGCGGGTGAAACCAACGATCACGGCTTGGGTCATAGTGCGGTCCTCTTGGCGGGGGTTTCGCTATGCGGCGCGGATTTGGCGCTTGGGTGTGCTGCGACATAGGCGAGGATGTCGCCCTCCATGTCGCGCAGTTCCGCAAGCGTGATGGTGATGTCCTCGAGCTGCTGTTCGAGCTCGGCGATGCGAGCCCGGGTGCGGCCGAGCGTCATTTCCATCTGCTGGCGCTTGCTGTGGTCGGCGTCATACAGGTCCAGGAACTCGCGGATGTCGGCGAGCGAAAAGCCGAGCCGCTTGCCGCGCAGAATGAGCATGAGCCGGGCGCGGTCCCGCTTGGTATAGACGCGCTGCGACCCGGCGCGCTCCGGCGAAAGCAGGCCCTGGTCCTCATAAAAGCGGATCGCGCGCGGCGACAGCGCGAAGGCGGTCGCCAACTCGCCGATGGTGAACAGCTCAGGCATGTGCCGTATGGGTTATCATGCTGACGTATACGTAAGTCTCGGGAGCAAACCCGTCAAGTAGCACCATAATGAGCCGTCATTGCGAGCCGGCTTCGGCGCGGCAATCCAGTGCCACAAGGACCAATACTCATGCGTGCGGCCCTGGATTGCTTCGTCGCAAGCGCTCCTCGCAATGACGGTGTTCGTTGCGGTGCGACGATACTGCGCCGTGCAGTAGCCGAACCGTCCGCGGACTAACCCCCCTTACCCTTTCGACGCTGCCCGCTTGGCACGCTCCTCCGCCACCAGCTCCTTCTTCGATAGCTTGCCGATCAGCGTGCGCGGCAGGGTGTCGCGGAACTCGACCTGCTTCGGCATCTCGATCGGCGAGAGGTGCTCCTGCAGAAACTCCAGCAGCGCCGGCGCAGTCAGGGCCATGCCAGGCTTCAGCACGACGAACGCCTTCACCGTCTCGCCCCGGTACTCGTCGGGGATGCCGATCACCGTGCATTCGGCGACGGCGGGATGCTGATACACCGCGTCCTCGACGATGCGGGGATAGACGTTGTAGCCGCCCGCCAGGATTAGGTCCTTGATGCGGTCGACAATGGAGAAATACCCGTCCACGTCCATCACCGCGATGTCGGCGGTGCGGAAAAATCCATCCGGCGTCGTGCTGGCGGCGGTCTCCTCGGGCCGTTGCCAGTAGCCGAGCATGACCTGCGGCCCCTTGATGCACAGCTCGCCGCGCTCGCCTTGCGGAACGCGGCGCATCGGATCGGCCGGGTCGCGCAGCTCGATGGTAGTGCCGGGCATGGGCACGCCGATCGAGCCGGTCTTGTTCAGCCCGCCGGGCGGGTTGCATGCGGCACAGGGGCTGGTCTCGGTCAGGCCGTAGCCCTCCACCACGACGCAGCCGGTGCGCGCCTCGAACCGCGCCTTCACCTCGGGCGGCAGCGGCGCGCCGCCGCTGATGCAGAAGCCGATGCTGGTCAGGTCGGCGCGGCCCTTGAACCCGGCGATCGCGTTGAACATCGTGGGTACGCCGGGCATGAAGCTGGGCTTGCGGCGGGCAATGGTGCGCACGGCGTTCTTCAGCTCGAACCGCGGCAGCATGATGATCTCGGCGCCGGCGAGCACGGAAAACAGCAGCACCGTCGTCATGGCGAACACGTGGAAGAACGGCAGCGCCGCCAGCATACGCTCCTGCCCCATGCGGGTGTCCTTGAACCAGCGCACGCCCTGGACAGTGTTGGCATACAGGTTGGCGTGGCTCAGCATCGCCCCCTTCGGCGTGCCCGACGTGCCGCCGGT
>CAXTJW010000240.1:0-2361 GCA_964244305.1 uncultured Acetobacteraceae bacterium | reverse complement strand
CAGATCGAGCGTCGCGATGGCCAGGATACCGGCGTCCCGCGCCTGCGCCTCCAGCTCCCGCACAGTGTAGAGCGGGTTGAAGTTCACGACGATGAGCCCGGCCTGTAGCGCGCCGAAGAATAGCACGGGATAGGCCGGGCAGTTCGGCAGCAGAAGCCCGATGCGGTCGCCCTTGGCATAACCGAGCCGCTGCAGCCCGGCGGCGATCCGCGTCGCTGTGGCCGCCGCCTCCGCCCACGTCGTGCCGCGGCCCAGGAAGTCGAACGCCGGCCGGTCGCCGTACTGCTCCCCGGCCTGCTGCATCATTGCGTATAGCGGCGCCGCGGGGATCGGCGCGTGCCAGTCCACGCCCTCCGGATAGTGGTCGAGCCAGGGATGCAGCGGGTCCATGATCCCGGCCCGGGTGTCGCCTACTCCGCCGCAGCGCTGAAGTTCGGCGCGCGGCGCTCGAGGAAAGCGTTGAACGCTTCGCGCGACTCAGTGCCCTGCAGCGCCCTGGAAAATGCTGCGGACTCGAGCTGCATATGGGCGTGCAGCGCGCTCGGCTCGCCGCGCATCAGGGCTCGCGTTGCGGCCAACGCGGCGGGCGGTTTCGCCGCGAGCTTCAGCGCCTTCGCACGCGCGTGGTCGCGGAGCGCCGCGGCCGGGACGACCGCATTCACCAACCCGGCGGTGCAAGCGGCCTCCGCGTCCATCGGCTCGCCCAGCATCAGCAGCGCCGCCGCCCGGGCGAAGCCGACGCGCGACGGCAAGAGCATGCTGCTGCCGGCCTCCGGCACCAGGCCGAGGTCGACGAATGGCACGACAAGGCTCGCCTCGGGGCTGGCATAGACCAGGTCGCAGTGCAGCAGCAGCGTGGCGCCGACGCCGATGGCCGGGCCGTTGACGGCGGCGACCAGTGGTTTGCCGAAATCGGCGATGGCGTGGATGAACCGCGAAGCCGGCGAGCCGCCAAGGCCGCCCGACATCGCCAGGAAATCCTTGATGTCGTTGCCCGCGGTGAAGATGTCGCCCTCGGCGGCGATCAGCACGACGCGCACGGCCGGGCGCGCGGCCGCGTCGGCCAATGCCGCCGTCAGCGCGTCGTACATCGCCCCGGTGATGGCGTTCTTCTTCTCCGGCCGGTTGAAACGGAGCTCGAGCACGCCGTCCGCCTCGTGGATCAGGATCAGGTCTTGCGTCATGGGTCCCCCATTGGCGATGTTGCAGCCGGCAGCATCGGCCGGAAGCATCGGCCGGAGAAATTGGATAGCGCGCAGCATGAGCACGGAACAGTATCAGGCCCTCGTTGGCGAGACCTTTTCGAAGGAGGTGCGTTTCGACGTCCAGGGGATCGCGGAGTTCGCGACGCTGTGCGGCGACACCAACCCGTTGCATCATGACGCCGCTTATGCGGTCGGGTCGCGGTTCGGCGGCATCATCGCGTCGGGACCGCAGGTGACGTCGCTGCTGATGGCGATGGTCGCGGCGTTCCTGGCGTCGCGCGGGCCGGGGGTGGGCTTGGGCTTCAACTTCCGGCTGCGCTCGGCCGTGCGGGCCGGGGAGACGGTCTCGATGCGCTGGCGGGTGACTGCGGTGCGGGAGAAGCGGTCGCTGGGCGGCCATGTGATTACGCTGGAGGGCGAGGCGGTGCGCCCGGACGGCACCGTCGCGGTCGCGGCGACGGGCGAGGTGCTGGGGATGGATGCGCCCTAAGGGGTTTGCCCGGGCTTGAAGGCGGCGGTGCAGCGCGGCAGTCTGGCGGCATGCAAAACAGCGCGCACGAACCGGATACCGAACGCTTCTTGGCCGACCTCGACACGCTGCGGCGCATCGGCGCGTTCCGCACCGGGGTGCATCGCCCGACCTACTCGCCGGAGGACATGGAGTCGCGCCAATGGCTGATGGCGCGAATGGCCGAGGTAGGGTTGGAGCCCGAGATGGACGGGATCGGCAACGTCCTGGGACGGCATCCCGGGCCCGGCCCCAAGCTGCTGGCCGGCAGCCATATCGAGAGCCAGAACGAGGCGGGATGGCTGGATGGCGCGCTGGGTGTGGTGTCGGCGGTGGCGCTCGCGCGTGCCGGGCTGCCGGTGGACGTGGTCGCGTTCGCCGATGAGGAGGGGCATTACGGCTCGTTCATCGGCTCCCGCTCGTTTCTAGGCTTACTGGAGGAAAGCGAGATCGACAGCCTGGCCAACCGCTACCACGGCAAGCCGCTGCGGCAGGCGTTGCAGGAGGCCGGGCTGGCGGACCGGCCGCGGCTGCGCATGGAGGCGGGGCGCTACAAGGGTTTCGTGGAGATGCATATCGAGCAGGGCACGACCCTGGAGGCGGCGGGCGAGCAGGTCGGCGTGGTGACGGGGATCGTGGCGATCTGGC
>CAXTJW010000239.1:3517-6104 GCA_964244305.1 uncultured Acetobacteraceae bacterium | reverse complement strand
TGGCAGGGGCCGACCGCTCGTTTTGGAAGGACGACGTCGGCTTCTTCGCCGCCGCTTCGCCGCTGGCCAGCAACGCCGGAATCTCGGTGTTGACAGGCAAGCGCGACATGGCCCGCGTGAAGGCGGACCTCGCCGCTGCCGGCTACAAGGGCGAGCGCGCGGTGGTAATGGTCGCGACCGATTTGCCGCCGTTGCAGGCGCTGGGAGAGGTTGGCGCCGACATGCTGAAGCAGGCGGGCATCAACGTGGACGTGCAAAGCACGGATTGGGGTTCGGTGATCCAGCGCCGCACCAGCAAGGCCCCGGTCGACAAGGGCGGCTGGAGCGTGTTCTTCACCAGCTTCTTCGGCGTGGACCAGTTCACCCCGGCGACGCATCTCGGTCTGCGCGGCAATGGCGAGGCCGGGTGGTTCGGCTGGTGCAACTCTCCCAAGCTCGAGCAATTGCGGGATTCCTGGTTCCAGGCGCCGGACATGGCCGCACAAAAGGCGATCGCGGTGCAAATCCAGGAGCAGGCGTTCCAAGACGTGCCGTACCTGCCGACGGGCGAGTATTACCAACCTACCGCCTATCGCAAGGCGGTGAGCGGCGTCTTGAAAGGCCTGCCGCTGATGTGGAATGTGAAGAAGGAGGCGTGACCACGGCCGGTCCGCCGCCGTTTGAACCCGGCAGCGCCGAACGCACCCAAGCCGCACTTCTGGCGTTCGACGGGCTGACTGGCGCTAGCGAGCGGAGCCAAACTGCGGCGTGGGCAGGCCGGCAAATCCGCGCAGCCCTGGCAAATTCAGCGAGGCAGGGCCGGCAAGGCCGGGCGGCAGCGCGGGCGTGCCGATAGGCGTCTGCGCCGATGCTCCGGTCTGCGGCCCGAATGTTGGCCGCAGCACGTGCTCCCCGTCCGGCCCCGCTATCGTCACGCGCCCGGCCTGGATCGTCTGTACGGTGTAGCCGCCGACCTCCGAGCCCTCATGCGCGATCACTGCCTTGCCGCCGGTGCCGAGCGTGAAGATGACGCTGCGCTCGACGCCGTGGACGATCGTGCCGGCAAGCCTAGGCAGGACAGCCGGCGGTGCGGCGCTGGCAATAGCAATTGCGGCAGGGCGTCGGCTGGGGCTGAACAGCGGGCGAGCGAGGATTGCGGTGAACGCCTGTTGCAGTATGCCCGGCGGCACCGCGGCAGCGCGGGATGCGTTCCGCAGCAGCGTCGGTGGCGGAACGGCCGGTTGATCGTCGACCGCCGACGGCTGGAGTTCAACCGCCAGCATGGCAATCAAAGCCATCGCCGCCCCAAACAGTGTAGTGAATGCGACAGTCCCCACGCTCTCTCCGCCCATCGCTCCGGTGCTCACGGTCCGCGCCTCCCTAGCGAGAACCCGGCGCGCCGTGTCTTACATCCCGATGAAATCGAGCCTGGGTCGCTGCGGTTCCAGACATGATTGTCTCAACACATTCATTTGCCAGCGCCGCGGCGTGTGCCCTACCGGCAAAGTGCAATCTCCATGGTGTCCCCGATGCTCCGTTTCCTGCTTGTCTTGCTGTGTGTCGCCTCCGCCGCCAATGCTGCCGCTGGCGCCACAATCGACCGGGTCCGCGCGGCCGGTGTGCTGCACTGCGGCGGCGCGCCTCGCCCGGGCCTCGCGTCCTTGGCCGAAGATGGCAGCATGTCGGGGCTTGAGGTCGATCTGTGCCGGGCCATCGCCGCTGCCGTGCTGGGCGACGACGCCAAGATCGAGTTCCACCCGTATGCGCTCGGCCAGGATTTCGAGCGCCTGCGCCGGGGCGACGATGCGGTCGCCTTCATCACCGGGTCGGAGTTGCTGGCCAACTCCCTGCTGGACGCCGTCGTGCCCGGCCCAGCGATCTCCCATCAAACCAACGGCGTCATGGTCCCGGCTGGAAGCAAGGCCGAGCATCTCGCCGACCTCGCCGGCAGCATGGTCTGCGCCGAACCCGGCACCGCGCCGGAGCGCATGCTTTTGGCCTATTTTCGCAATAATAACATGAAGATCAGCTACTCCGGCTGGCAGGAGGAAGAGGAGATGCTGGACGCCTTCGAGGTAGGCCGCTGCCCCGCGGTCGCACTGGAGACGACGGCGCTGGCGGCGCAGCGGGCCGACGGCGAGGCGCGCGGGCACCCGATCCGCATCCTGCCCGAACCGCTCTCGGCGTCGCCGATTTTGGCCGTGTCGGGGCTGGACGACGCGCGTTGGGCGGCGATCGTGGCCTGGACCATGCAGACAGTGATGCAGCCGACGGCCGCGGCCGCTGCGCTGCCGATCCCCGGAGCCGGATTGGGCCTGACGCCGGGCTGGCAGGCTCGGGCAACGGCCGCCGGCGTGTATGCCGACATCGTCGCCCGCAACATGGGCCCGCAGTCGCCGCTGCAGTTGCCTCCGGCGCTGGATGCGCCATGGCGCGATGGCGGCCTGCTCTGCCCGGCAGGGGCAGAGTAGCAACGTAACTTAATACGGCTGTAACACAGCCTTAACAGCTTATCGCATCGGACGTGCGATAAGCCGGCTTCGTATTCTGGAAGGGTCCAATCTATGCTGCGTTCGCTCTTCAAGGGCTGCTCTGCCCTAGTCGCTGC
>CAXTJW010000239.1:1818-3417 GCA_964244305.1 uncultured Acetobacteraceae bacterium | reverse complement strand
TCCAACACCCAGGTGATCGTCAATACGGATGGCAGCGTGGGCAGCATCCAGCCTTTCCGGATCGGCGACGCCGAGAATGCGGCCGACCTCGATGACGTCGACCACGGCCATCCGCGCATGGCGGCAAAGATGCACTTGGTGAACGGCGTCCCAGTCATGGACCGCTTCGCATTGGACGAGCAGGCGAAATATTTCACCGGCTCGCCGATTGACCCGGCGACGCCGCCCGCCACGGTTTCGCTAAAATCGAAGCAGTTCGGTGAGCTGGCGATGGCGTATGTCGACTGCGACACCGTCCCGTTCCTGTGGAACTACGCCAACAAGTTCACCCTGTTCGACAACATCTTCCAGACGACGATCGGACCGTCGACGCCGAACGCGATCGCCATGATCGCCGGGCAGTCCGGCGAGACGCAGTGGGTGAAGCATCCGGACGCGACGTCGGCCAAGACCTATGGCTCGATTGCGGTGCCGATCACCAACGACCCGATCCCCGGCCTGCCCGCGGCCAATGCGCAATACTCGGGCAAGCCGAGCGAGCCGACCAACATCGAGCCGACGACGGGCAACACCGGCGCCGCGAGCGGTGTGGCGCAGCGCAAGAACGAGACCGGCGTCGCCGCCAATGTCGCCCCGAACCTTACCTTCGCCAGCCTGCCGCTGACGCTTGGTGGCCGCAAGACGCTCGATATCGCGACGCACGACACCAACCCGGGCCTCGACCTGCAGGATATCCAGAACGACATTTTGTATATCACCGAGAGGGGCCGCGCGCCGTATAGTTGGGGCTGGTATCAGAACGGCTACAGCGCCGAAGGCGGGCTGCCGAACAGCAACGGCATCAGCACGGTGCCGCACGCCAGCTACATCGGGCACCATAACGGGCCGCAATACTTCGGCTACGTCAACAACAACCCGGTGCAGAACGCAAATCTGCATGGTCTTGGCGACTTCTTCAGCGATATGCAGAAGGCCGCGCTGCCGACGTCCGGCGGCGTGTTCTACGTCCGCGGCGGCTATGACAATATCATGGGCATGCAGCCCAACACGGCGAACGCGACCGGCCCGGCGGACGCCGCCTATATCGGCGCCAACTTCAATGGTGACGACGACCATCCGGGCTACTCCGACGCGCAGATCAGCGAGGCGCTGATCGCCAACGAGGTCAACACCATCGCCAACAGCCCATACTGGGGCGAGAGCGCCATCGTCATCACCTACGACGAGTCCGAAGGCGACTACGACCACGTGCCGCCCCGCATTCTCAGCTACGACCCCGCGGGCCTTCCGCTCAGCCGTGGCCCGCGTATCCCGTTGCTCGTGATCTCGCCCTATGCGCGGGCCCACGTGGTGGCGCATGAGGAGGGCGACCACAATTCGGTCATCCGCCTCGTCAACTCGCTGTTCGGCTTGCCGCCACTGGCGACGCTGCCGGACGAGGCGGCGGCGCGGCTCGCAGGTGCCGTGGATCCGCAGTTCCAAACCGGGCCAGCCGGCTTCGTTCAGGCGTTTCTGAGCCCGCATGACGCGCCCGGCATGCCGACCGGGGAGCTGCTGTCGGCCTTTGATCCGGGCCGCTTGATCGGCTATCGCGCTCCG
>CAXTJW010000239.1:0-1718 GCA_964244305.1 uncultured Acetobacteraceae bacterium | reverse complement strand
GGGTCCTTGCCGTCGCGAAGGTAGATGCGGGCCATGTCGATCGCGCCCTGATGATGCGGCATCATCATGACCACCAGGTTGCGGTCCGGGTCGCCGGTCATCGGTGCTGCCGTCATATCGCGGTTCATTCGCTCCATCGCCGCCATCATCTCCTCCTGGTTGGCGGTCATACCTGGCGTTACGCTGGCGAGGCCCGTCGGCGCGGTGCCCTGCTGCATTCCGGCGTGGCCGGGCATCGACATCGGCGCTTGGGCGAGAGTGGGGTCGGCCGCCGCGAGGCGGATGCTGGCAGTGACAGCAAAGACAATGGCTGCATATCGCATTGGTTCTCTCCTACGATCATGGATGTGGGATCATTTCTGCGGCCGCTGCAGCATTACTGCGACGATCGCGGGGTCCGATAACGGCGGTCGCTGCATTGCGCCGTTGCAGGCCGTGTCGGTTCGAGAGTGCGCGAAGGCACCTATACCCCCGATGAAGGGGCGGTGGTCAGGAACGTGAGCCTGAACGCCGCGACGTAGAGGTTATTGCGCCTCGCTCTCTGGTTTAACACCCGGCGCTACCTGGCCTATGGCGGCGGGCAGCCCATTGGCAAGCAGTTCCAGGATCGCGTCCGGCGTCGTGCCAGCCTGTTCCGCCCAACTATTCAACTGCTGCGGCGTGAACACGTCCGCTAGCTCGTCGGCCGTCACCGGAAGGCTTTCGCCAGGGCCGATCCATGAGCTGACCCGCTCGCCAAGCCCGGCGTTCTCAAGCTGCGCCAGCAACGCTGGCAGCCCGCCACCCGCGGCGCCCTGGGCGAAACCGAGCATTTGCGCTAACGGCCCTAAGATCTGGCCAAGATACTCTCCCATACCATCCTCCGTCGCCGGGACCACACTCCGACACTGGCGCCATCTTTACCAGAGCGGCCTCTCGCAAGACCATTCTCTCTTGCGGGCAGGCTTTGCCGTCGACGACGGGCAGACCAAGCGAATCCGCCCGTCCTCCGATGCTAGTGCCCCGGCTCAGGAAGCAGTCTGCGTCCGAGCACTAGCTTAATTGCATAAACTGATTGAGCCAACGCCAAGAAGCAGGCGTTGGGATCAGACCATTAGATGCCCGCCATTTTGCCAGTGCTGTCAACGCTCACGTTCTGTGTCCGGCCGCCTTTGGCGCATTGGCCAGACCAGCCGCCATCCATACCCATGGTCAACGTGGACAAATTGCTGCAGCCGAAGCCGGTCAGCAACGAACGTGCGCCGCCTTCGGTGATATGCGTTGCGGTCGAGGCCGAGGCGATGCCTTTGCCGTCTACCATCATATTGACCGGCTGGCCGCCTTTGTAGCACTGGCCGTGCCAGGTGCCGCCAGGGCCGGTGCCCAGGGAGGAGATGCTCGCGCAGCCG
This sequence comes from uncultured Acetobacteraceae bacterium, assembly GCA_964244305.1. Classification (GTDB taxonomy): domain Bacteria; phylum Pseudomonadota; class Alphaproteobacteria; order Acetobacterales; family Acetobacteraceae; genus CAHJXG01. The sequence goes on along the minus strand of CAXTJW010000239.1, from coordinate 330 downwards.
AAACTCGTCATCGCGTAACGCGCTTGGCCTTCGGTGATGTGGGTGAGATGGGTGGCCTGGGAGACGGTGCCGGTCTTGTCCATCATCACGTTGATCAACTGGCCGCCTTTACTGCACTGTCCGTGATACGAACTGTCTGGCCCGACCCCAAGCGCAGTGATGCCGTTGCAGCCAAACTGCGTCATAGCCGAGCGGGCATGGGCTGCGGTCAGCGGCGTGGCGTTGCTTACTTCCGCAAACGCCAAGCCCGGCAACGCAACCCCCAGCAGCAGCATAGCAACAAAACTTTTCATACCTGATGTTTCCTCTCGCCTAGCCACTCTGCATGGC
>CAXTJW010000238.1:0-6104 GCA_964244305.1 uncultured Acetobacteraceae bacterium | reverse complement strand
GGCGCGCTGGCTTATGGCGACCTCTGGTACGGCGGGCGGACCCGCAACCCGTGGAACGCCGAGGAAGGATCCAGCGGTTCGAGCGCCGGCTCCGCGTCCGCAACCGCCGCCGGGCTGGTCGGCTTTTCGATCGGCACCGAGACGTTGGGTTCGATCGTCGCCCCGTCGACGCGGTGCGGGACGGTTGGGTTGCGACCGAGCTTTGGCCGGGTATCGCGTCGTGGCGCCATGGCGCTGTGCCCGTCGCTCGACAAGATCGGGCCGATCTGCCGGACGGTGGAGGACGCGGCGCTGGTGCTGGACGCCATCCGCGGCGCCGACCCGCTGGACGCCTTCCAGATCGATGCGCCCTTCGGTTGGGACAGCACGCGCCCGGTCGCCGGGCTGCGGCTCGGCTATGTCGAGGCGGATTTCGCCGACGGGCATGCGATGGACCGTGCGGCGCTGCAGGCCGCCGGTGAGCTCGGCGTCACGCTGGTCCCGCTGACCCGGCCCGACCTGCCATACGACGCGCTGATGAGCGTGCTGTTCGCCGAGGCCGCCGCGTCGTTCGAGACGCTGACCCTGTCGGACCGCGACGACGCCCTCGCCTGGCAATCCAAGGAGGCGTGGCCCAACGCCTTCCGCAAGGCGCGCTTCCTGTCCGCGGTGGACCACGTGCAGCTCGACCGGTTCCGCAGCATGGTCATGCAGGTGACGGCCGAGCTGTTTCGCGGCGTGGACGCCGTGATCGGACCCAGCCTGACCGGCCCGATGCTGGTCATCACCAATTTCACCGGCCACCCCTGTTTGTGCCTGCCGACCGGGTTGCAGCAGGCGCCCACCCGCGGCCAACTTTCGCTCGCGCGCGCCAGGCTCGATCTCGGCGAGGAGGAGGCTGGGCCGCAGCACGACGTGCCGCACACGATCTGCCTCTGGAGCGGCCTGTTCGATGAGGCGCCGGCGCTGGCCGTCGGACGCGCGCTGGAGCGCCGGTTCGGCTACGCCGCGCACCGCCCGCCGGTCGGCTGATTGCCTGGTTGAGTACCGGTGGCGTCAGGACAGGCAGCCGGTCCCCATCAAGCCGGCGGCTGGGCCCGTTCGTGGGTAAGGAAGTTCTCCGCGATCTGCTCGCCGGTCGCGATCCATAGGTCGGGACAGGACCGGGCGTAGGTCATGAACTCCCGTAGCAGCCGCAGGCGCATCGGCCGGCCGCTGCATTGCGGGTGGAGTACCGTCGTCACCATCGCGCCCCAATCCCGCGTCTCGTCCAGCTCGTCCTTCCAGATCGAGAGCACGTGCTCCTTCGGGAAGATCGGGCGCGGGCTGAAGCGCGCGGACAGGCCGTGCATCCAGTCGTCATAGCTGGCCGTGACCGGCAGCTCGATCGTACCGGGCGAGCCGTCCCGCAGCACGTGCCGATAGGGCCGCACGTCGTCGCGGAACGAACTGGTATACACGATGCCCCGCTGCACCAAAGCCGTCCGCAGTGCATCGGTGAACTCCCCGAACGGCGCGCGGTAGCCGGTCGGAACGACACCCAGCCGCCGCTTCAACGTTTCGAACCCGCGGTCCAGCTCCTCGTTCAGGAACGGATCACCGGGGTCGGGAAGCAAATGGTGATAGCCGTGGTGTCCGATCTCGTGCCCGGCCCGCAAGATTGCCTCGCACATCGCGGGATGGGCATCGGCCGACCAGCCGGTGACGAAGAACGTTGCCTTGAGGCCGAGCTGATCGAGCAGTTCCAGCAGCTTCGGCGTGCCGACCCGGGCCTCGAAGCCGCCGAAGCTCATCGTGACCAGGCGGTCGGCATGGGCAGGGTCCTTGCTGGTCCAGGCGCTTTCCGCATCCACGTCGAACGACAGGAACATCGCCGAGGTGAACGGAGCCGGCCACGGGTATAACGGCGCGGGCCCCGCTGTGTTGGCCGGTCTCACTGGAATACGGTCGAGTGCGCGCGCGTCCATGCTTCAGCCTTGCTCCATCCGGTTATTGCCCTGCATTGATCGTCGCCTTGTCCACCGCCGTGCTGGAGAGTTGCCACTTGTCGAGCAGCTTGCGATAGGCGCCGTCGGCAATAAGCGCGTCGAGCGCGCCGGCGACCGCCTGCTGCAGGCCCGTCTCCTTCACCCCGATAGCGATCGCGGTGTATTGCACGGCGATCGGTCCGCGGAGCGCGACGTAATTGTTTGGTTCCTGACCCATGATGTATGGTAAGGTCTCGCTCCCCTGCACCGCGGCGTCGATGCGGTCCTGCTTCAGTTGCGTCCGTGCATCGGCCGAACCCTCCGTGCCGACGAACTTGACCGGCTTGTCCGCCGGGCAGTTGGCGTCGCTCCACGCGGCGATGTCCTTGGGAAAGTTCGTCCGGCGGCTGGCGCCGACGTTCTTGCCGCACAGCGCCGTCATATCCTTGAACTCGGCCTCACGCGACTTTTGGACGAAGAACTGCGGGCCGCTTTTGATGTAGTCGACGAACGATGCGACCTCGTGCCGGCTCGCCAGATCCGACATTCCGGAAAGGATGGCGTCGACCCGCCCGGTGGAAATGGCCGGCATCATCTGGTCGAAGCTCGTTTCCTGCCAGGCGATCTTCACCCCGAGCTTCCGGGCGATCGCCTCGCCCAAATCGACGTCGAAGCCCGTCAGCTGCCCCGTCGACGGATCCTTGAAGTCGAGCGGCGGGTAGTTCGGCACGATGGCGACGCGCAACGTACCGCTCTTGGCGATGGCGGGCGGCAGGTCCGCCGCGACAGACGGCCCTGCGGGCAAGCAGAGCAGGGCGGCGGCGATAAGGCGTTTCATTGCGGACTCCATCATTACCCGATCACTGCGGACAGAAATGCCTTCGTGCGCTCCTCGCGCGGGGTGCCCAGCACCTGGGCGGGTGGGCCGGTCTCCACGATCGCCCCGTCATCCATGTAAACAAGGGTGTTGGCGACCTCCCGGGCGAAGCCCATTTCGTGCGTGACGACGATCATGGTCATCCCGGACCGGGCAAGTTCCTTCATCACCCCCAGGACCTCCCCGACCAACTCGGGATCCAGCGCGCTGGTCGGCTCGTCGAACAGCATCAGCTTCGGCCGCATCGCCAACGCCCGCGTGATCGCCACGCGCTGCTGCTGACCGCCCGATAGCTGAGACGGATAGCTGTCGGCCTTGTTGGCCAGCCCGACCCGGCGCAGCAGCTCCAACGCTTCCTGCCGCACCTCATCCGGCTTGCGCCGAAGCACCTGGACGGGACCTTCCGTGACGTTCTGCAGCGCCGTCTTGTGTGGAAAAAGGTTCCAGCGCTGGAACACCATCCCCGTCTTCATGCGCTGCCGGGCGATCTCGGCGTCGGTGAGCCGATGCAGCTTGCCGTTCCGCTGCCGCACCCCGAGCAATTCTCCATCCACCCAGATACCACCGCCATCCAGCCGCGCAAGCTGGTTGACGCAGCGCAGCAAGGTGGTCTTGCCCGAGCCGGATGCGCCAATCAGGCACAGCACTTCGCCGGGCTGCACATCCAAGGAGACGCCTTTGAGCGCCTGGTAGGAGCCGAACATCTTGACGGCGGCGCGGATGGCGACGAGCGGCTGGGTCATCGTCCGGCTTTCGATAAGCCCCTGGAGAAGCGCCGTTCCAGCAGCATCTGCAGCGGGGTCAGGATGGACACGATCAGCAGGTACCAGAGGCCAGCGACTATCAGCAGTTCGATGACCCGGGAGTTGGCGTAGTAGATGTTCTCCGCCGCGTGCAGCACCTCGGGATACTGGATCACGCTGGCCAGCGAGGTGGATTTCACCATTCCGATGAACTCGTTGCCCAAGGGGGGGATCACCACGCGCATGGCTTGCGGCAGGATGATGCGGCGCAGCGCCTTCATGCGGCTCATGCCTATCGCGGATGCGGCCTCGTATTGACCCGTGTCGACCGACAGCATGCCTGCCCGCATCACCTCGGACGTGTAGGCGCCCTGATTGATCCCTAGGCCCAGCAGCGCCGCCAGGAACGGGGTCATCACGTCCACTGCGCGGCCCGACCAGATGCCGGGGATACCAATGGTCGGAAACACCAGCGCCAGGTTGAACCACAGCAGCAGTTGCAGGATCACCGGCGTGCCGCGGAACAGCCAAGTGTAGCCCGACGCCACGGTCCGCAGCAGCGGGTTGGGCGACAGCCGCATGACCGCGACCAGGACGCCGAGCGCGATGCCCAGCGCCATGGCCAGCACCGCCATGACCATCGTGTTGACGATGCCGGTGACGATCACAGGCACGGTCAGAAAACGGGCGACATAGGCCCACTCAATCTGTCCGGCCGCGAATGCACGGCCAATCGAGCCCAACACGATCAGGATCGCCGCTGCCGCGAGCCAGCGGCCCCAGTGCAGCCGTCGGGCGGTGGGGAGGCCCGACAGGTCCGGAAAGCCGTCCGCGAGAGGGGTGGCGCCCGGCGTCATTGAGTGGCCGCGTTCAGCAACGGCTTGGGAACGGCGTTGGCCCCCAGGCCGTACTTGTCCAGGACGGCCTGATAGGACCCATCCGCAATCATCGCGGCCAATACGCCGGAAAGGCTTTCGCGCAGCCCGACGTCGTCCTTGCGGACCATGATGCCCTGATAGCCGAGCGAGAAAGGCGCGCCCACGATCCGGTAGCGTCCGGCCTCTTGGCTCTTTGCATAGGGAAGCGTCTCGCTGCCCTGGACCGCGGCGTCGACCCGGCCCTGCTTAAGCTGGTTACGGACGTCGATGCTGTTCTCGCCGGGTGCGACCTGGATAGCCGGCTTGCCGGCGCCCTCGCAGTGCTCGGCGCTCCACTGCGCGATCTCGGCCGGGAAGGACGTGCTGCGGACCGCGCCGACCTTCACGCCGCACAGGTCGGGCAGCGCCTTTATCGGGCTATCTGCCAGGGCGAAAAATTGCGGGCCGGTCGTCAGGTAATCGATGAAGTCGGCGGTTTCGCGCCGGGACGCACGGTCGCTAATGCCACTGATGATGAAGTCCGCGCGCTTGGTTTGCAGTGACGGGATCAGCTCGGCGAACGGCACGTCCGCCCAAACGATTCCGACGCCCAGCCTGGCTGCGATCGCCTTGGCAAGGTCGACGTCCAGCCCCCTCAGCTCGTTATCGGCCGGGTCGTAATACTCCATCGGGGCGTAGGTCGCGTTGACGGTCAGGTGCAGGACGGCCGCCTTGCGAATGTTTTCCGGCAGCTCCGCGGCGATGGCCCGGCCGCACAGCAGCAGCGAGAACGCAACAATCACTGGTCGCATCATGCGAACATCTCCCTAGATCGCGGCGAGCGGGGTGGGCTCGATGACCCCCGCACGCCGCGTGATCACCCCATATTGGTCCGGACGGCGGTGGTTGGCGAACTTGAACACCTTGCTCTTGCCTTGCTGAAAGCGGTCGCGGCCACATTCCGCTACCAGGATCCCGGCCCGTGGCTCGACCGAGCCGGGGAGGTGCACCTTGCGGCAGCGGCACGGACAGGCGCGCCGACCAGGATGCGGGCCGGGGGCAAGTCATGGGCATCAGGCACCGTGCCGTCGCGACAGCCCATAGAGAAAGCTCAGCACCAACGACGCCCCTGCTCGGCCCGTCATGTTATCCCGGTCGAATCGCGGCGAGATCTCGACCAGGTCGAGGCCAATGACCTTGGGGTCGGCGCCGATCCGGCGCAGCGCCTCCTGCACGTCGCGCAGATCGAGTCCGAACGGATTGGGTGCCGCGGTGCCCGGCGCCTGCGCCTGGTCGATGCAGTCTATATCCACCGAGACGTAAATCGCATCCGTATCGTCGCCGGCGATCTGCAGCGCCCGTTCCACGGCGCCCGCCATGCCGTCGCGCCGCAGGTCGCGTCCGGGCACCACGGTGACGCCGTGCACGCTTGCGTAATCGGCCAGCTCCGGCGAATTAGTGAACTCCGCCAGCCCGAGCTGCACCAGGTTGCGCCCCCGCACCGCCTCCGGAAGCGTCTCGAGCGCCTTGCGGAACGGCACCCCGCTCGACTCGGCCCCGAGATGCGCGGCCCGCAGGTCGTGGTGGGCATCGAAATGGACGATGCCAAGACGCTTGCCGCCCCCGAGACCCTGCACCACGCCGCGCAGGCAGGGATACGCGATGGAATGGTCGCCGCCGA
>CAXTJW010000237.1:0-6108 GCA_964244305.1 uncultured Acetobacteraceae bacterium | reverse complement strand
CCTATGGCTGGCTGAAGACCGAGGCCGGGGTGCATCGCCTGGTGCGCATCAGCCCCTTCGACAGCGCGGCCCGGCGGCATACCAGTTTTGCGAGCGTGTGGGTCTATCCGGTGGTGGACGACACGATCGAGATCGAGATCAACGAAAGCGACCTGCGCATCGACACCTTCCGTGCCAGCGGGGCCGGTGGGCAGCACGTGAACAAGACCGAGAGCGCCATACGCATCACTCATGTCCCGACCGGGATTGTGGTGGCGTGCCAGACGGACCGCAGCCAGCATCGCAACCGGGCGACCGCGATGGGCATGCTGAAGGCGCGCATGTACGAGGCGGAGCTGCAGCGGCGCGAGGCTGCGGCGACGGTGCAGGAAAATGCTAAGACCGACATCGGCTGGGGCCACCAAATCCGCAGCTACGTGCTGGCGCCGTATCAGCTGGTGAAGGACCTGCGCACCGGCGTGGAGACGGGCAACCCCGGCGCGGTGCTGGATGGGGCGCTGGACGAGTTCATGGCGGCGGCGCTGGCGGCCCGCGTGGGCGCGACGCGCAGCGAGGCGAGCGCCAGCGCCCAATAGATCAGCCGAGTCGATCATCGCCGTTCAGACGGCAACCCGGGTCGGCCTTTCCCGTTGCGCATAAATGGACCATAGCAGCGGCCACGCCGGCGACCCCGACGTTTTCGAGACCGACGTGCCCAACCGGCTCGACCGGTTGCCGTTCAGCCGGTTCCATTGGCTCGTGATCTTCGCCCTTGGGATTACCTGGATCCTGGATGGGCTCGAGGTCACGCTGGTCGGCTCGCTCGCCGGCGCGATCTCGGCCAGTCCGCGGCTGCAGCTCACCGGGACCGAGTTGGGCCTCACGGCTAGCGCATATCTCGGCGGGGCGGTGATCGGCGCGCTGTTCTTCGGCTGGCTCACCGACAAGCTCGGCCGCAAGAAGCTGTTCACTATCACGGTGCTGATCTACCTCGTCGCCACCATCGCGTCCGGCTTCTCCTGGAATTTCTGGTCCTTTGCCATCTTCCGCTGCATTACCGGCATGGGGATCGGCGGCGAGTATGCGGCGGTGAACGCCACCATTCAGGAGCTGATCCCGGCGCGCCGCCGTGGCTTCACCGACCTCGTGATCAACGGCAGCTTCTGGCTCGGTGCGGCGCTGGGTGCGCTTGGTGCCGTCGTGGTGCTCGACCCGCTGGTGATCGATCCCGAGATCGGCTGGCGGCTCGCCTTCGTCACCGGCGGCGTCATTGGCATCGGCGTGCTGTTCTTGCGCCGCTTCATCCCGGAAAGCCCACGCTGGCTGATGACGCATGGCCGCCCCGAGGAGGCCAGCGAGATCGTGGGCCAGATCGAGGCCCGGGTCGAACGCGAGACCGGCGCCGCATTGCCGCCGGTGCCGCCGGGCCGTTTGCGGCTGCGCCGGCATCAGGGCGGCTGGTTCCTGCCCAGCCTGCGCGTTCTGGCGGTGGACTACCGCAGCCGGACAATATTGGGGGTGGCGCTGATGGGGTCGCAGGCGTTTTGCTACAACGCGGTGTTGTTCACCTATGCATTGGTGCTGACCCGGTTCTATGACGTGCCGTCGCAGCAGGTCGGCTGGTTCATGCTGCCGTTCGCGTTGGGCAATTTCGCCGGGCCGGTGCTGCTGGGCCGGCTGTTCGACACGCTCGGGCGGCGGACGATGATCACCGCGACCTATGCGCTGGCTGGCATCTTGATGGCCGTCGTCGGCGTGGCGTTCTCGCACGGCTGGCTGGACGCCACCCAGCAGACCGTGGCCTGGACGGTAATTTTCTTCTTCGCCTCCGCCGCGTCGTCGTCGGCCTACTTGACGGTCGGCGAGTGCTTCCCGCTCGAGGTGCGTGCCGTCGCGATCTCGGTGTTCTATGCGCTGGGCACTGCGGTTGGCGGGATTGCCGGGCCGACGCTGTTTGGCGCGCTAATTCAAACAGGGTCGCGCGACGAGGTCATGCTCGGCTATCTGCTGGGCGGGGCCCTGATGATCGGCGCCGCGGTCGTGGAGGCGTTCCTGGGCGTCGACGCCGAGAAGCGCTCATTGGAGGAAGTGGCGCCCCCGCTCTCGGCGGCGTGACACCAACGCTCGGCTGCAACCCGGCGGCGGCGTGCACGTTATAGTGACAGCGGCATTCGACCGCATAGGAGACCGAAGATGGTTGACGAAAATCGCGTTGAAGGTGCCTGGGACAAGGCCAAGGGCGCCGTCAAAGAGGGCATCGGCAAGATGACCGGAGACGAGAAGCTGCAGGCCGAGGGCAAGGCTGACAAGGTCAAGGGAACGGCCGAGAGCGCCGTTGGCGGGGCCAAGGACACGGTCCGCGACGCAGCCGACAAAATCTAATCGACGGACGCGTTAAGTTCGCTGCGGGCGCCCTAGATGGGCGCCCGTTTGCGTTTAGGCCCTCCCGTTTTCGGATCAGCCGCGCCATATTGCCTTTGAGTTTGGTTTGAGGTGTTGGATTGGTCGACCGTGAAGCCTATCGCGACGCCATGGCCCGCCTGGGGGCGGCCGTCAGCGTCATTACGTCGGATGGAGCGGCCGGGCGTTGCGCGTTCACGGCATCCGCGGTGTGCAGCGTGACCGACGACCCGCCGACCTTGCTGGTTTGCATGAACCGCGGCAGCGACTCGTACGACGCATTCAAGGTCAATGGCGTCCTATGCGTCAACACGCTGGCCGCGTCGCAAGAGGGTCTGTCGACGCTGTTCGCCGGCTTCACCGACCATACGATGACGCAGAGGTTCGAGCAGACGGACTGGATCACCCTCGCCACTGGGGCACCGGTGCTCTCGGATACCTTGGTGTCGTTTGATTGCCGGATCGCGCAGGTTTCCGAGGTCGGCACCCACGGCGTGCTGTTTTGCGAGGTCGAAGCGATCCAGGCCGGGACGGCGCTTGAGGGGCTGATTTACTTCGGCAGGGCATACCACCGCGTCATTTCGGTCCCTTAGCCCTCGGCGAACCCATAGAGCCGCGCCGGGTTGCGCACGAGGAGGGCCGTGCGCGCCGCCTCATCCGGCACCCAGTCGTCGATGAGGTCGAGCAGCTCCGACGAGCGCGGCATGGCGTCCCAGGTCGCCACGTGCGGCCAGTCGGACCCCCAGACGCAACGGCTGGGTGCGGCTGCGAACAACGTCTGCGCGAGCGGTGCGACTGCGGCATAGGGCGGCGGCGTTAGCCGGTATGCGCCCGAGAGCTTGACCCAAGCGCCGTCCCGCACCAGCGACAGCAGCGCCTGAAAGCCCGGCGACTCAATGCCGTCCGACGCAGGGAAATGGCCCATGTGGTCCACCACGACCGGCACCGGCAGGCGCACCAGGCGAGGCGCCAGCGCCGGCAACTCGCGCGCGTCGACCAGGAACTGCAGGTGCCATCCCATATCCCGGCACAGCGCGCCGTAGCTCGACAGCTCGTCGAGCCCGATGCCGCCGCCATACAGGACATTTAGCCGCAATCCAACGACGCCGGCGTCCTGCGCCAGCCGATATTGGCGCTCGGGCAAGCCGAGGGGCAGCACGGCTATTCCGCGCAGCCGCGCCGGGTTCGCCTGCAGGGTTTGCAGCAGAAGGCGGTTGTCGGTGCCGTGCACGCTGACCTGGACCAGCACGCCATAGGTCATTCCGGTCGCGTCCAGCATCGCGAGATAGGCGCCGGGCGTTGCGGCAGGCGGCGTGTAGCTGCGTGTTTCGACGAAGGGATGGTCGGGAGGCAGCCCGATCACGTGGGCATGGGAGTCGACGGCGCCGGGCGGAACGCGGAACCGCGTTGGGCCGGTCGGGTCGGGATAGGGGCCGGGGCAGGCGGGCGCGTCGGACATGGCGTCACCATGAAGGAAGGGCCCGGGACGCGCCCGGGCCCTTGGTCGGAGCGGACTACATCTCGGCGTATTTGCCGTTCTTCCAGACGTAGAACACGTAGTCGGACTTGGTCACGTCGCCCTTCTTGTCGAAGGTGATGTCGCCCAGCACGCTGCTCCAGGGGCCGGTATGCAGCGTGTCCGCGACCTTTTTCGCATCGGAGCTGCCGGCCTTCTTCGCGGCTTCGGCCCAGACCTGGATGGCGGCGTAGGTATAGAGCGTGTAGCCCTCGGGATCGATGCTCTTGGCCTTGAACTCCGCAACGACCGGCGCCGCCGTCGGACGCAGCCGCGGGTCGGACGGAAAGGTCATCATGGTGTTCTCGCCGGCGGGGCCTGCGATCTGCCAGAACTCGTTCGTCGCCAGCGCGTCGCCGCCGACGATGGTGACCTTCATGCCCTGTTCTTGCGCCTGACGAGCGATCAGGCCGGTTTCGGTGTGGTAGCCGCCGATGTAGATGACGTCGACCCCCGCCTGCTTCATGCGGCTGACGATCGCGGCATAGTCACGCTCGCCAGGGGTGTAGGCGGCATACATCGTCTCGGTCACGCCGGCCGCGTTCAGCGACTTCTTGGTCTCGTCGGCGAGGCCTTTGCCGTAGGCGGAGTTGTCGTGCAGGATCGCGATCTTGTTGGTCTTGAACTGCTTGGCCAAGTAGTTGCCGGCGACGATGCCCTGCTGGTCGTCGCGCCCGCATACGCGGAACGTGTTCCAGCCGCCGTCGTCCGTCAGCTTGGGGTTGGTGCTGGCCGGGCTGATCTGCAGCATGCCCTCCTCGGCGTAGACCTTGTTCGCCGGGATCGAGCTGCTGGAGCAGAAGTGCCCGGCCACGAAGACGACTTTCCGGCTCGCCATCTGGTTCGCGACCGACACCGCCTGTTTTGGATCGCAGGCGTCGTCGCCGACCTCCAGCACGAGCTGCTGGCCGTTGACGCCGCCGGCCTTGTTGATGTCGGCGACGGCGAGCTCGGCGCCGGCCTTCATCTGCGCGCCGAAGGTGGCGTTGCTGCCGGTCATCGGGCCGACGGTCGCGATGTGGATTTGCGCCTGGGCTGCGCCGCCGGCGAGGGTGGCGGCCAGCACGGCGGCGCTGGCGAACAAGGTCCTACGGAGCATGCGATGTTCCTTAATCTGTCTGCGCGACAGACTAGGCGGAAGCGGGTGGGCGGGGAAGGGTGGGGTAATTCGGCATGACGGTGTGGGGTGGTTGCTGGCGCGACGATGCGGGGTTTGCGTGCACTGCGGCCCGGCCTGGTTTCCTCTCCGGCCGACTACTTGTGATGGAAAGCGGACATGATGGCGAAGCGCCGACAGCGTGCCGAGCCAAACTATGCAGGCGGCAAATCGAAGCCGTTTGGTAGTGAGACCCAGATGACAGTTTGCGCCTCTGCGGAATGGCGTGACAGATGGCCCTTGCCGTATGTGTCCTCCACTAACACAAAACTACCCGCTTGAACGTGGCGCATCTCTCCGTCGCTCGTCTCGTATTCAACCGAACCATCCAGCCTGACCGTAAGCACCGGTTCTGGGACCGTATGCCAGGCAACCTCGCGCATGCCCGCTGGGATGCGGGTGAGGCGGACGCGGGACGCCGGATAGCTAGCGGAAACCTCGAACGGCACGGCATCGGGGTGCACCGACCTCTTCGTCGTGGGCAATTCGACTTCGTCGAAATGCGACTCGCCATCCAGGGTGGCATAGATGCGCAAACACTTCATTGCGGCTAACTCCTTCTGGTTCGCCATGCCGAAGCGAAGCATTTCTACTATGAAGGAAACGGGGTAACACCACAGGCCTGGTGCGGGAGTCCGGTGTGGGTCGAAACCGGTCCGGGTGGAAAGCAGACCGTAGGTTGGACGGTCCCCCCCGCTTGTCAGGGCAATCAATGGTAATGGGTGAATTCGCGACAGCGTAGATTTCTGTGAGAGGTTAAGCCTCATAGTCCTGCAACAAACTCCGTCATTGCGAGGAGCGCTTGCGACGAAGCAATCCAGGGCCACAGTGGCACATATTGAACTATGCGGCTCTGGATTGCCACGCCGAAGCCGGCTCGCAATGACGATCTCCGTGGGGGGACCCGGTCAAACTGACCCAGCACCCAATCAAGCGAATGTCGGTGCAGACGTATCAGTGCCCGCCCTCCAGATAAGCCGCCCTTATCTCCGGACGCGCCAGAAGCTCCGCGCCAGCCCCCGCCATCGTGATCGCGCCGTTAACGAGCACATACCCC